>CAMBRH010000113.1 GCA_945870115.1 Chitinophaga pinensis
ATTGTAAATTATTTTTAGTGTGAAAGTTGCTAATTGGAAAGATAAAGTGAAAATAATTTATTCATTTTAAATTACTTCAAAAATAAAACTAATTAGTAAATGAAATTCATTTTTAATTTAAAATAGGTGAATTAAGTATTTAAATGAATGAAAAATAAATTTGGAAAACAAAAAAGCCACCAGATATCTATTCGCTCGTATAAAGATTTTTGCTTTGTTCTGTACTATCTATTCACTTGTAAAGATTATTGAGAATAAATATTAACTTTGAATTAAGTTTAATAAAAAGAAATGGCAGATTTATCTAGAAGTGAAGTAATAAAATTAATAGCTTTAGCTACTGCTCCATTAAACCTAAAGGGAGTTGATTTGAGTGAAATTGATTTAAATGGCTTAGATTTGTCAGGTGTAATTCTTACAGATGCTAATTTAGTCCTAACTAATTTTAAAGGTGCAGATCTTGCAGTAGCTAATCTTAATGGAGCTAATCTTGCGGGTGCTAATCTTGCGGGTGCTAATCTTATGCAAGCTAATCTTGAAAGTGCTAATCTTGCTGATGCTAATCTTGCTGGTGCTAATCTTATGCATGGTAATCTTATACAAGTTAATCTTACAGGTGCTAATCTTTCACGTGCTAAACTTTATCGTGCTAATCTTATGCTTGGTAATCTAACAGGCGCTAATCGTATTCAAGCTTATATTGCAAGTGCTAGTCTTCGTTCAGCTAATCTTACGGGTGCTAATCTGACAGGAACTAACCTTAAACGAGCTAACCTTAAAGGTGCTAATCTTAAGGGAGCTAAGCTTAAAGGTGCTAATCTTAAAGGTGCAATTGGATACAACAAATAAATAGTGGCTGAATTTTGTACAGAATGTTTTTAGATATACGGTCAACATGATATTGATAGTATTTTAAAGAAGTTAAAAAAAGGAACCCAAATAAATTTTGTTTTCGAGGGTTGTAATAATATCGGAGTAAAAAAAGATTTAACTGGAGTTGTAACCATATTAAGAAAAGTACATTATGAAAATGAAAAAAGTCCTTTATTATGGAATAATTTTTATGTTGATAGTTTCTTGTTCTAAAATTATTCCCACCAAAGGAAATTTAAAAGGAAATGTTAGTTTTATAATGGAATCTGAGTATTTAGCAAAAGTAAAATGTGGAAAAATAAAAAAAAGTAAATTATTATCGAAAACGACTTATAAGTTTGACAAGAAAAGAAAGATTATTGGGAAAATCGATTATAATGAAGAAAGTTTACATCGACATTGGAATTTTAAATATGACAAGAATGAAAATTTGATTGAGGAAAATTGCTATAATTCTAAAAAGAGATTAGAATACAATTGGGTTTATAAGTATAATAAGAAAGGTAAGATTATTAAGAAAAGCCTAAGTAATTATGGCAGATTACGATGTAAATCGTTTTATCAGTATTCCAAAAAAGGAAATTGGTTTAAGGAAAACAAGTATTATGCAAAAAAGAATTATTATTTTAAATCGTTTACAAAGTGCGATGATAAAGGAAACATTCTCGAGGAAAACAATTATACTACGGATGGGAGCAAGAATATGCTTTATAGACGTATTTTTAAGTATGAAAAGAATGCAAATGTTATTGAAGAAAACTGGTATGATCCTAAACTGGTATTAAATCTTCGTCGCACCTATATGTATAAATATGATTCAAAAGGCAATTGGATAACTAAAATTGCATTTTTTGGTTCAAAAATCGAAACAATTACCGAAAGAAAAATTAAATATTACTAAAAAATTTCAATTAAAAATAACAAGATTTAATACTATTTAAGCCACCGTAAAAAGTGGTTTTTTTATGCTTATAAACATTCTAATTAAGTGTTTGTGTTACAAATGTGTTACAACCAAAAATCAAAAAAGCCACCAGATATCTGATGGCTTTTCGCTCCTCTGCCGATAGCTAACGGTATGGACTCGAACCAATCCCGAAAGCTTTCGGGACTCTGATTAACAGTCTTTGTATTTTTCTAACAATTTTAAAGTGATTTCAGGATATTTTTTCAGATTTTCAATATATATTTTACTTTTCATCTTTTTAATATGTGTTTCAATTTTTAGCCCTTGTACTTTTGAACTACATTTAATTGTATAAAAGATTTCCCAGTCATCTGCATTATATGTGAATTTATTTGATTCTGAATTTTGATAAAATTTCATTCGCTCATCCAAATCATTTGTAAAACCAATATAGCATCGATGAAGTTTTGCAGAAGATAAAATATAAACAGTTGGATTTAGCACAAAGTTGATTTTTATTAAAACAAAAAAAGACAGATATTTAAATCAGTCTTTCGCTCATCTGCCGACTGCTATCGGTGTGAACTCGAACCAATCCCGAAAGCTTTCGGGACTCTGATTAACAGACTTTAAAACAAAAAAGCCACCAGATATCTGATGGCTTTCGCTCCTCCTCTTGGACTCGAACCAAGGACCCTCTGATTAACAGTCAGATGCTCTAACCAGCTGAGCTAAGGAGGAATTTTGCTAGTTTCATTTCTGAATTGCGAGTGCAAATATACACAAACTATTTTAATTTGAAAATAAAAGATTAAAAAATATTAATTTTTTTTAATCTTTGGCTAAAAATGTCCAATAAGTTGAGCGATTCACTTCAATTAACTTGGCTTTAGGGTAAAAAACACTGAAACTTTTCGGGAACTTTTTTTTGTCTTTTTTATTCCATTTTAGTTGGTAAGCAATCATTTTATCGCCTTTTTCATCAGATTCAATTAAATCGACTTGTTGTTTTGTATGTGTAACCCAAAAATAAAATTGACTGTTGATGTCAGTTGTTTTTTTATATTTTTCGGCGATGAACCAATTTTTCCACAAAACATCTGCATCGTTTCTATATTCTAAGGCGTTGTAATTTTTTATCAATGAATTTCGAATTCCATTATCGTAAAAATATAAACAATGTGTTTTCTTCAATTCATATTTTTGATCAGTTGAAAAGGTCGGAATTTTAATTAGGACTTGAGCTTTTTCTAAAAGATGAACGTAACGCTCTACGGTCTCGTTGTCAAGTCCAACTTTTGTTCCTAATTCGTTGTAGGATATATGATTTCCAATTGAGAGAGCAATGTTTTGAAGTAATTTTTTCAATTGTTCTGTTTTATTTATTCTTTCTTTCGGATTTAAAGTTGATTTTAAAATGTTTGATACACATTCTTCCAAAAATAAAACTGCTGTTTCCTCTGATTCAAAAACCTCCTGGTTGTTGCCAAAAATTAAACGCTGCTCCAAGTTTTTTTCAATTTGAATCAATCCAAAATGTTTCGCAATTTCTTTGAAAGTTGGACTAGTTGTTCTGATTATTAACTCTTGAGTTGTTAAAACTTCCATCAAAACATCGTCAAAAATAGGTTCAAAAGAGCACAAACAAATTAAATTCACATCCAAGTCCTCAAATAAAACTACTTCAATAATTTCTTGTAGTTTATCTAAAAGTTGGGCTTCCTTAAGGATGATGTTTTTCTTGTTCTCAAATAATTCTGTTACATTAGATAAATTTATTTCTTGAAATACACTTTTCACTTTCTTATTTGAAGCATCAAAAAGTTTATAGTTTTCTGGATCTTTTAGATGTTCTAAAAATAACTGTTCATTATTATTTTCAGAAGTTCCAATCAAAACCAAAATTTTATTGCTTTCTAATTTGGAATTTATTTTTTTAACTATTTCTCTTTCAAGCATATTTGTATTTTTAATCGCAATTATTTGTTGATATTTGCGTTAAATATAGTGATATTTTTGTAAATTAACATTTGTTTTAATAATTAATATCCTAACTGTTTTTTTGTCAAGGTTTTTAAACAAAAACACTCGCCAAAAACTAAATAGATTTAAGCTTATACGACGGACTTCACCCGTCGTTACAAACATTTGATACCTACGGCATCATTTTGAGACTTGTAATAACAACAATTTACAAATTTGAAAAAAGAACATAATACATTAGGTTTATGTTTAATTAACACTTTAAAAAATACTACTAAACAAATATTGCTTAGTTTTGTTTTTATTCTGAAAGCAAGAAAGATGGAAGAACAGCAAAAAATTGTTGAAGTAAAAAACTTAGTAAAATATTACGGTAAATTTTGCGCTGTTGAAAATGTTAGTTTTGATGTTCATGAAGGTGATATTTTTGGTTTTTTAGGTCCCAATGGAGCAGGAAAAAGTACAACTATTAGAACGATTTTATCTTTGATTAATCCGAGTAGCGGTTCGATTAAGTTGTTTGGAAAAAGTTTGGATAAAAATAGAAATTTTATTCTTTCAAAAATTGGAAGTATTGTCGAAAAGCCAGACTTTTATAAATATTTATCAGCAGAAAAAAACCTTGAAATATTTGCACGAATTTCTGGAGCAAATGTGAGTAAAAAACAAGTGCATGAAATCATTGAATTTGTTGGTTTAAAAGGCAGAGAAAGAGATAAAGTTACCGGTTTTTCTCATGGAATGAAACAAAGACTTGGAATTGCTCAAACTTTGCTTCACGATCCAGAATTAATAATCTTAGACGAACCAACAACTGGTTTAGATCCGCAAGGAATTATTGATATTCGTAATTTAATTCTTCAACTAAAAACCGAGCGAAATAAAACGGTTATTTTGTCATCTCATATTTTGTCAGAAATTGAATTGATTGCAAATCGCATGATAATTATCAATAAAGGCAAAACAGTTGTGGAAGGAAATGTTTCAGAATTATTAAACAGTCAGGAATTAATCGTCTCATTTACAGTTGATAAAGTTGAAGAAGCTAAAAGATTGTTGGAAACAAATAATTTTTGGAACGATTCAAATACAATTGAAGGTTTTAATTTGTTGCTGCATACTTCAGAAAAAAGTGTTCCGATTATCAACAAATTACTTTGTTTGAATGAAATAAATGTTGTTTCAATAGAAAAGAAACGAAAATTGGAAGATTATTTTTTAAAATTAATTACGAACTAATGTTTTGGAAAAGTACCTATAATGAATTGATAAAAATTTCTTTCAAACCAAGATCTTATTTGGGTGTTGGGGGAATTTCCATAATTATTTTGTTGATTTTGATGGCAATGAAACTAGATGGTTCTTTGTACATTGAAATAATAACGGGGCAATTCGATGATTCTTTGTCTTTCGAGGGAAATATTTTAAATGGAAATTTAATTGCGTTTCTAATCATTCAAATGCTCATTATTCATGTGCCTCTTTTGGTTGCTTTTGTTACCGGAGATTTAGTTTCTGGAGAATCCGCAATGGGAACAATTCGTTTGCTTTTAACAAAACCAATTTCACGCAGTAGTGTCTTAATGTCTAAATTTCTAGCTAGTTTTATTTACACCTTTTTCCTCGTTTTGTGGATTGCGTTTTTAGCCTTGGTAGTGAGTTATTTTATATTTGGTTCGGGAGATTTAATCGTTTTAAACTCTGATGGCTTGGCAATTTTTCAGGACGGAGACATTACTTGGAGGTTTATTTTAGGCTTTTCTCTAGCGTTTTTATCCTTAGTAACAGTTGCAACTTTGGCCTTAACGTTCTCTTGTTTTTCAGAAAATTCGATTGGTCCAATAGTGGCAACGATGGGAATAATTATTTTATTTACAATTATTGGATCGCTTGACGTTCCTGTTTTTGACAACATAAAACCTTATTTATTCACAACGCACATGGCTGCGTGGCGCTACTTTTTTGATGATCCAGTTTCCAAAGATGAAGTTATAAATTCAATTATAATTTTAATTTCACACATTGTTTTTTTACTTGGAATTGCTTTATATAAATTCAATAAAAAAGACATTTTATCTTAAATTACCATGAAATTCAACAAAATAATTATCGTATTTTTTATTCTAATTTCTCCAAGTTTATTTTCTCAATCGGCTAATTCTCTTTTGAATTCAGTTTTCAAAAAGATTAACAAAGTAAAAGACTATTCGGTTGATATCAGTGTAAAAGCCGACATTCCATTTATAAAAATGTTGCCAATAAAAGCAAAAATTTACTATAAGAAAAAAGATAAATTTAAGGTTGATTCGAAAAGCATCGCAATTGTTCCAAAACAAGGATTCGTTCAAATTAGTAAATTAATTTCGGACACTTCTAGTTATACAGCCATTTTACAATCGAGTGAAGAAGTCAATAATTCCAAAATTAGTTTGATAAATATCATTCCATTAAGTGATACAGGAGATGTTATTTTAGGTAAAATTTGGCTTGATGAAAAGAAATTAGTAATCACAAAATCGGTTATTACTTCCAAATCCAACGGAACCATTTCTACAGAATATTTTTATGGAGATCAAATTGAATTTGCCTTACCAGATTTGATGAAATTTGAAATCGACATGAAAAAATTCAAAATACCTAAAGCAATTGCTGCAGATATTAATACCAATAAGAAAAAAAGCAAAGAGAAAAAATCGAATAAAGGTAAAATCGAAATAAAATTAACCAATTATAAAGTTAACAAAGGAATTGCTGATTCAGTTTTTAAGAAGAAATGAAAAATTATTTATCCTAAATTTTCATTCCAAATCTCAATGCAAGAGTATAAATTTCAAATTTTTTATAGTCAATTACTGAATCATATGTCGAATAATAAGTTCCTTTTGGGTTTGTGTAATATTGTCCTAATTCAATAAAAAATGAGCTATTTCTTGTTCCTCTAAACAACATTTCGTATCCAATTCCGCCTTCAGCCATGACAGCTTGAAAATTTTTATCAGGGTCGTTACTTTTGTTATTTATTCCAAATGAGCGACCATATCTTCCATAAAAGTACCAAGCTTTTTCAGTCGTTCCAAACAAATAGATATTTCCAGTAACATAGATTGGATAAGACCACAATTTTAATTGATGTTTATCTGAACTTGAATAGAAATTGACTTTATTTTTATGAAATCCATTTGAAATTCCAAGCGAAAAAAATTGTCTGAATTGATAACGCACACCAAAATCAGTTGTCATATTTCTCACTCCAAATCCTTGAGAAATTGTAAAATGAAATTTACTATCTAAGTATTCTCTACTAAGAGGATTTGCAAGAAAGCTTTTAGTCCTTGGAAAATCCTCAAATGCAAGAGAATGTTTTGGAAAGAATAAGGCAATTAAAAAGAAAATCTTAACAAGTGTTTTCATTTAATTTTTTTAGTACAACTAGAAAACAAACTTTTAATAAGATAATTTTCCAATTGGACTTAAAGTCATGTTATTCCAATCAATTTGAAATTCTTCAATACCATTGCTATTTGTTAAAATAATGATATTTGGATTGTTTGGATGGAACATGATATCATAAGCAACAACATTTGAAATTTTTGTTTCTTCCACTAATTTAAAATGATTGCTTGCATCATAAATTGTTAAACCATTTGCACCTTGTCCTACAAAAAGATAATTATTCGCAAAACACAATCCGTAAGGACTTTCTAAATCAATGCTTTTTAATTCTTTTGGGTCATTAATATTGGATATATCGACCAAATTAAGTGTATTTTCACCTTTTCCATTACAGCCTTCATTTTCAGTTGATCGCAAGGTATAATATGCCACATCACCGCGAGGTAAAACCGGGTCACACGATTCTGTGTGGTTTACAGATGAAATCTTAGTTGGAGAGTCAGGATCAGCTGCATTATAAATAGTCATTGATGTTACAGATCCTAAAAACAATTTGTTGTCTTCTCCGTAAATTGTTTCTGTATTTCGTTCTAACTTTATTTTTTTTACATAATCTAATTGTGAAGAATTAGAAATTACGTGCATTGCATTGTCTTCAATTACATAAATATGATCAAATTCAACAGCAATTCTGCTAAGTGTACTTTTAGAATTACTATTTCCTCCTGTAAAAGTGGATGGAATTGTACTTGCTGGAATTACATTTTTTAAATAGTCTAGGTGCAGTCTACCCTCTTTTTTGATTTCTTGTGCTTCAATACTATTAATTTCAAACTCGTCAGTTCCAGTTGAATATGTAAAACCTAACAATTGCTCACCTTTATCATTTTCTAATGGCGTCCAAAAAACATTTTTTGCTCTGCTGATATATTGTGGATTGTATACATTTGTAATGTCAATTTTTACAACATCATAAACGTTAGCTACATACAAGAAATTATCCTTTACATAAAACTCTCTTAAAAATGGAAGCTGAATGAATGAAAGTCTTTGAGGATTTTGCATATCTGTATTGTCGTAAATATGAATTCCTTTATTTAACTCACTAACAAGCACAAAGTTACTTCCAATATAAAAACTTTTTGGATTAACTAAATTTTGTTTTTCAATTAAAAGTGGTAATGCTCGTAGCGAGTCCAAATTTCCATAAACTGCCGTTGCCTTATTATAGGTCATTGAAATTTCTCCTTTTGTTTTTACACAAGAACTAATAAGGAAAATCATTATTCCAGCGAATGCGAAAATTGAGTATCTTATATTTTTCATAATAAACGGTTTTTAATTTTTAAAACATTAACAACAAACATGCCAATTTTTTATTGACAAGTTTAAATACAAATCTGAATTTAAACCTTTTATAAAATTCTAATTCGAAGTGAAAATTACAAATTTAATTTGAGACCAACAAATTTATTTTCAAACTTATGAACATCGAAAACAAGTTTTCCACAATTTAACATTTTACTACCACTTTTTACCACCAAATATTTTCAAGCAATAATTCAACAAAATCAATGATTTATAAAAAATAATGTAACCTTTTGTCTATTCACCACGTTAGAACTTATCAACATTGTGTTATTCAGTGGTAAAAAGTGGAGAATTTCTCTTAATTTTACCCATTATTACAGTTATGGCAGGTTTAGTAGGTGAATACGAAGTACGATTGGACAATAAAGGTCGCTTCATGTTTCCATCAGGTTTGAGGAAACAGATTTCTCCTGCTGCCCTAGAAAATTTTATGTTAAACAAAGGTTTTGAAGATTGCTTGACACTTTTCCCGATGAATGAATGGGAGAAATTAAGTGCTAAACTTTCAAAATTAAACCTGTTTAAACCAGAAAATCGAATGTTTTATCGTTTATTCCATCAAGGAGCGAAAGCTATTTCTTTGGATTCAGCAGGTAGAATTTTGATTCCAGTTACATTGATGGAACGAGTTGGTTTAGACAAAGACTTGATGCTTACAGCATTCAATGACCGCATAGAAATCTGGGACAAAACCAAATACTTCAATTTGATTGAAGAAAACATAACTGGGTTTGCTGATTTGGCAAATCAAGTAATGGGTGATTTGGGAAATGACGACGAATAAAGATATATATCACATACCAGTAATGCTAGACGCTTGTTTGGACGGATTGAACATCAATCCTTCAGGTGTTTATGTTGACGTAACATTTGGTGGCGGAGGTCACTCGCGTGAACTATTCAAAAAATTAAATCCAGAAGGAAAATTAATTGTTTTTGATCAAGATCCAGACGCACAAAAAAATTCTTGGGATGCACCAAATTTTACTTTCGTAGCTTCAAATTTCTCTTTTTTAAAAAATCATTTGCGTGTTTTAGGTATTCCTCAAGTTGATGGAATTTTAGCTGATTTAGGAGTTTCTTCTCATCAATTTGATGCAGGAACACGCGGTTTTTCAATTCGCACCGACGATGAATTGGATATGCGCATGAATCAGCACGGAGAATTAACAGCTAAAGTTGTTGTAAATACATACACCGAAAATGAATTAATCAAAATTTTGAGAAAATACGGTGAACTTGATTTCCCGGGTAAAATTGCTGGTACAATTTGCAGGGCTAGAATCAAGCGAAAAATCAATACGACCGGAGATTTAATCGCAATACTTGAAACGATTGCACCAAAATTTAAGGAACATAAATACTACGCTCAAATTTTCCAAGCAATCAGAATGGAAGTAAATCAAGAAATTGATGTACTGGAAAAATTCTTGTTGCAAACCGCAGAAGTTTTGAAACCAGGAGGTAGATTGGTCGTGATGTCTTACCATTCTTTAGAAGATCGTTTGGTAAAAAACTTCATGAAAAGAGGAAATTTAGACGGAAGCATCGAAAAAGATTTTTATGGAAATGTGTTAAAACCATTTACAGAAATATATAGAAAACCAATTTCGCCAAGCGAGGAGGAAATTGAATTGAATTCAAGAGCAAGAAGTGCAAAATTAAGAGTAGCTGAAAGAAGTAATGGATAATCAATACATCGACAAAGAAGAATTAGCTGCGCAAGAAGAGCAAAAAGCAA
>CAMBRH010000114.1 GCA_945870115.1 Chitinophaga pinensis
TTAATTCCTTTCAAGTTATCCAATGCAGCGATTGAACGAATCAAAGCAACTCCACCACCAGGTACAATTCCTTCTTCAACAGCAGCACGAGTGGCAGCTAATGCATCGTCAACACGGTCTTTTTTCTCTTTCATTTCAACTTCTGTTGGAGCACCAACATAAAGTACTGCAACTCCACCAGCTAATTTAGCTAAACGTTCTTGCAATTTTTCTTTATCGTAATCTGAAGTTGTTGATTCGATTTGAGCTTTAATTTGTTTTACACGAACATCAATGTCTTCTTTTTTACCAGCACAATTGATGATTGTAGTATTGTCTTTGTCGATTTCAACTTTTTCAGCTGTACCCAACATATCAATAGTAGCATTTTCTAAAGTCAAACCTTTTTCTTCAGAAATTACTTGTCCACCAGTTAAGATAGCTAAATCTTCTAACATTGCTTTTCTTCTGTCACCAAAACCTGGAGCTTTTACTGCTGCAACTTTCAGAGAACCACGAATTCTATTTACAACCAAAGTAGCCAAAGCTTCTCCGTCTAAATCCTCAGCAATAATTAATAAAGATCTTCCAGATTGAACAACTGGTTCTAAAATGAACAACAATTCTTTCATACTTGAGATTTTTTTCTCGTATATTAAGATCAATGGATTTTCCATTTCTGTGATCATTTTTTCTGTATTTGTTACAAAATATGGAGATAAATAACCTCTATCAAATTGCATTCCTTCAACAGTTTTTACTTCCGTTTCAGTTCCTTTTGCTTCCTCAACAGTTATAACACCATCATTTCCAACAACTTTCATTGCTTGAGCAATTAATGAACCAATTGTTTCATCATTGTTAGCTGAAATAGAAGCGATTTGTTTGATTTTATCGTTATCTGAACCAACTTCTTTTGAAATTACTTTCAAATTAGCAACAACAGCAGAAACTGCTTTGTCAATTCCTCTTTTTAAGTCCATTGGATTTGCTCCAGCAGCTACATTTTTCATTCCAGCAGCAACAATTGCTTGCGCTAAAACAGTTGCAGTAGTTGTTCCATCTCCTGCGATATCAGCAGTTTTTGATGCAACTTCCTTCACCATTTGAGCACCCATGTTTTCAATTGGATCTTTCAATTCAATTTCTTTCGCAACCGTTACACCATCTTTTGTGATCTGCGGCGCACCGAATTTTTTGCCAATTACAACATTTCTTCCTTTTGGTCCTAATGTTACTTTTACTGCGTTTGCCAAAGCATCAACACCTCTTTTTAATTTTTCTCTTGCTTCTACGTCGAAGAATATTTCTTTTGCCATTTTTTATTTTTTTGAAAAAAATAAAAGACTTAAGACTTTTAGATAAAAGATATAAGACTTTTAATTTTTGTTAATAATTTGATTCATTTTAGACACAAAAGTCAAGACACTATTTTCAATTTAAAGATAATCTTTTATCTAAGAAAATCAAGTCTTTTGTCTTACGTCTTACAATCTAATATCTATTTTAAGACATTACTCCATATATATCAGACTCTTTCATTATTAAATAATTTTTAGAATCGATTTTGATTTCAGTACCTGAATATTGACCATAAACTACTGTATCACCAACTTTAACTGTCATTGGTTCGTCAACTTTTCCGTTTCCAACTGCGATAACTGTTCCTTGTAATGGTTTTTCTTTCGCAGTATCTGGGATAAAAAGTCCACTTGCTGTTTTTACTTCTGCTGGCGCTGGTTCGATAAGTACTCTATCCGCCAAAGGTTTTAATGATATTGACATTTTATTTAAAAATTTTAAGTGTTTCCCCTTTTCTGTCGAAAATTATGCCAATAGAATTTTTGGACAAATTGAGTAGATTTAATTTTAAAAAACTGACATTTTGACACTTTAAATATTTTAAAATGATTCAAAAAGTTCTATTTTTAATCCGTTTTTCTTGTTAATTTTGTAAGCTTAAATTTTGATTCATGACAAATCGCATAACAGAATTATTTAACATAAAATATCCCATCATTCAGGCAGGAATGATTTGGTGTTCTGGTTGGGAATTGGCTTCTGCTGTATCCAATGCAGGAGGTTTAGGAATAATTGGGTCTGGCTCTATGTATCCACATATTTTGGAAGAGCACATTCAAAAGTGTCAAAAAGCGACTGATAAGCCTTTTGCAATTAATTTGCCAATGCTTTATCCCGATATTGATAAGCACATTGAATTGATTATTAAATACAAAGTTCCAATCGTTTTTACATCTGCTGGAAATCCAAAAACTTGGACAAAAACGCTACAAGAAAAAGGAATAATTGTTGTTCACGTTGTTTCAAGTGTGAAATTTGCATTAAAAGCACAAGAAGCTGGTGTTGATGCAGTTGTAGCAGAAGGTTTTGAAGCTGGAGGACACAATGGAAGAGATGAAACAACCACTTTTTGTTTGATTCCAATGGTTTCTGAAGCGATAACAATTCCCTTAATTGCGGCTGGTGGAATTGGAACAGGAAAGGGAATGTTAGCAGCAATGAATTTAGGTGCTGACGCAGTTCAAATTGGAAGTAGATT
This sequence comes from Chitinophaga pinensis, assembly GCA_945870115.1. GTDB lineage: Bacteria > Bacteroidota > Bacteroidia > Flavobacteriales_D > Crocinitomicaceae > M2408. The sequence goes on from CAMBRH010000114.1 coordinate 2,540, forward strand.
TGTAACTTCCACAGAATCAAGTGCTCACGACAATTTCAAAACACAAATAATTAATTCGAACGAAGGAGATACTTTGTTGACATTGAAAGAATTAACACCAGTTCGCTTGTTGAAAAATCCATTTTTTGATAAAGTTCAAATGGCTTATCAGAATTGTGCATCACCAGAAGAATTGACAGCACTTTTAGGAAAAGGAAGAGCAAAGAAAGGAATGTTTGAAGGAGATTTAATCGAAGGAGAATTAGAAATAGGTCAAGTTGCAGGATTAATTAATGAAATTAAATCAGCCAAGGAAATAATTGATGAAATTGTTTCAGAATTTAACGAAGCAATAACAAAACAAAAGGAACTTATTTTATAATTTAGAAGAAAATATTAGTTTAAACTATTTTTCTAAGACAAGAACAAAACAAAAAAACATTAATGATCAAATTTGAAAGATTTACATTACAGAATGGACTAAGGGTAATTTTCCACCGTGATGAAACAACACCTTTAGCAGTAATTAATACACTTTACGACGTGGGAGCAAGAGATGAAAATCCAGATAAAACTGGTTTTGCTCACCTTTTCGAGCATTTAATGTTTGGCGGTTCAGTTAATATTCCTGATTTTGACGCTCCACTTCAAAGAGCTGGAGGAGAAAGCAATGCCTTTACTTCCAATGATATAACAAATTATTACGACGTTCTTCCAGCACAAAATATTGAAACAGCTTTGTGGTTAGAATCTGACAGAATGTTGTCTTTGGCTTTTACGGATAAAAGTTTGGAAACTCAAAGAAGTGTTGTAATTGAGGAATTTAAGCAACGCTATTTGAATCAACCTTATGGAGATGTTTGGTTGGAATTGAGACCTTTAGCCTACAAATCACATCCTTATCAATGGGCAACTATTGGAAAATTTGTAAAGCACATTGAAGAAGCAAAAATGTCAGATGTGAAGGCATTTTTTGAAAAGTTTTACACGCCAAATAATGCAATTTTGTGCATTGCAGGAAATTTTGAATTGGAAGAAATTAAGGCTTTGGTAGAAAAATGGTACGGTGATATTCCTGCTGGAACAAAATACGAAAGAAAGTTAATCAAAGAACCAAAACAACAAAATTACCGTGAATTTATAATTGAAAGAGAAGTGCCTTCTGATGCTTTTTATTACGCATTCAAAATGTCGGATAGAAAATCAAAAGATTATTACATTTACGATATTATATCAGATGCTTTGGGTGGAGATAAATCTTCTAGATTGTACAATTCAGTTCAGAAAAAACATAAAATAGTAACTGACATTCAATCTTACATAACAGGTTCAATTGACGAAGGATTATTTTTGATCAGCGGAAAAATGGCTCCCGGAAAATCTTTTGCAGAATTAGATAAGGTTTTATGGAAAGAATTGGAAAAAATAACCTCTGAAATAATTCCAGAAAAGGAATTGAATCGCTTGAAAAACAAGATTCAAACTTCAAAAGAATTTCAAGAACAAGGCTTATTAAATCGAGCGATGAGTTTATCATATCATGAATTGTTGGGTGATGCAAACGGAATAAACGAGGAGCAAAATGCATATTCATCTATCACTTCAGAAGAATTTAGCAGAGTTGCAACAACTTTATTCTCAAAAAATTCTTGTTCATTATTAAAAGTAAAATCAATTAAAAATGCTTAATCGAATTTTAACTCCAGAATTAAAACCAGTTCAAAAAATTCATTTTATTGAACCAAAAAAAATTAAGCTAAACGGAGAAGCAGAATTGTTTTTCATGGATAAAGTTACTGATGAAACAGTTAGAATTGAATTGCATTTTCAAGCAGGACAAATTCATGGTAAAAAAAACATGTCAAGTTTTGTTTCTGCCTTATTGTTAAGTGGAACAAAAAATAAAAAAGGGTCAAAAATCCACGAAGAATTAGACGAATTAGGTGCATACATTGATAACGAGATTTCGATGGAATTTGCTTACGTGAATTTATTTTGTTTGAGAAAAAATGCAAAACAAGCTGTTGAAATTTTATTGGATGCAATTAGAAATGTTGAATTTCCGCAACATGAAATAATAGATTTAATTCAAGAGAAAAAGCAAAATTTCTTAATTTCTTCAGAAAAAGTAAGTTATTTGTCAAGAAGAGAATTTCAAAAACACATGTTCGCTGATTCTCCTATTTATTCTCGACAAGTTGAATTGGAAGATTATGATGCGATTTTAAGAGAAGATTTAGTTGAATTTCATCAAAAAAATTATTTACAAGGCTTGAAAAAAGTCATTGTGGTTGCGAATGTTGAAACAGAATTTATTGATTTTCTAATCGAAAATTTAAATAATTTAACTTTAAAGGAAAAATTCACTTTTGAAAATTCTTTTAAAAATCAAAGTGGAGAGTTTCATGTATACAAAAAAGGCGCTGTTCAAACTGCTATTCGGGTAGGAATTCCGCTTTTCAATAAAAAGAATCCAGATTTCTTTAGTTTTCAAGTTTTACAAACAATTTTAGGAGATTATTTTGGTAGTCGCTTGATGTCTAATATTCGCGAAGATAAAGGTTATACTTACGGTATTGGTTGCGGTTTAGTTGAATTAGCTGAAACTGGTTATTTTGTAATAGCGACAGAGGTTGGACAGAAAGTTACGAATGATACCTTGAAAGAAATTAAATTTGAGATAGAATTACTAAAGAATGAATTAGTTGATTTAGAAGAACTTGATTTAGTGAAAAATTACCTTTTGGGACAACTTTTAAAAAGTGCAGACGGACCAAATGCCATGATGGATTTATTTTTAAGTGTTGAACAGCATCATTTGAATTTAGATTTTTTCAATGATTTTATCGAAAAAATCAAAAATATTAGTGTTGAGGAAATTAAAGATTTAGCAAATAAATATTTAGATTGGTCAAAATTTACAATTGTTACTGTTGGTGAGCACAACTAAAATCACTTTTTTGCGTTAAATAGTAAGATGTATTTCCTGAAAAATATAAAAGTATTATTATTTCTTTTGGTTTTTTTACCAAAAAGTTTTTTTGCGCTTGAATCTTTAGGTGGCGAAATCACATGGAAATGTGCTGGAGGAAATAATTTTGTATTTGAACTTGTTTTATATAGAGATTGCAATAGTTTGGATATTACAAGTTTAAGTGAAAACATTCAAGTTTGGAATCATGCAACAGTAACTGATATTGCAGTAAATTTCATTTCAAAACTCACGATTTCGCCTACTTGCTCTCAAAATGCAAATTCTCTTCCTGCTTTGGACTGTGGAGCGGGAGATAATGCAGGAAATGGTTTAGGGGCTGTTCAAAAAATTATTTACCAAAGCAACCCCATAACTTTAAGCGGTGTTCCGCCAGCTGAAGCTTGGATTTTTACGTATAAAACGACCGCAAGAAAAGCTTCCATTTCAAACCTTGTAAATCCTGATCTTTCGGGAATGACACTCGTTGCGAAGATGTTTCCGATTAGTAAAGTTCAAAATGGATGTTTAGATAATTCACCTCAGTTTTTAGAAAATCCATATTTAGTTGTTTGCACAGGAACAAATTACCTTTACATGCCAAATGTATCTGATGAAGATTTAGACTCCTTGTCTTTTAAATTGGTAAATCCTTTGAATGATTTTTTAAATGGAAGTTTTAATCCACCGACAAACCCGGAATTATCAACTTTTTCTGGAGGATTTTCAGCCCTTTCTCCTACACCAGGAATTACAATTAATGGTTCAAATACAAGTTTTCAGCAAAATCCGATAAATGGTGATATTTCTTTTTCTTCGGTAATTCCAGGAGAATATGTTTTTAAATTTTTGGTAGAATCTTTCCGAAATGGAACAAAAATTGCTGAAGTAGAGCGTGAAATGATTGTTTTTATTGTTAATTGCAATGAAACAAATACTGAACCAACCATAATTGCACCTTTTCAATTAGGCGGAACTTTTCAAGGAAATTTTACTGCTGGATCTTTGGTTTCGTTCACACTAAATTCAACGGACATTGAATTTTTACAAGATGGGTTTACATCTCAAGAAAATACAGCAACTTTAAGTGGAAAATCCATTGCTAATTTAACAAATACAGGGATTCAAGGAAGTTCAATTACCGTAAATTGGCAAACAAATTGCTCAGATCTAAAAAATGCTTTTGGAAATGAATATTTGTCCGTTCCATACGATTTTGTGATCAAAGTACAAGATAACTATTGTCAGGTTCCTAAAACGTCCTATCAGCGAGTTACAATAAACTTAACAACTAATGTTGCACTTGAGCCAAGTCAAATACAATGCATCAAAACCTTGCCAAATGGTGATTTAGATATAACTTGGTCAGAAGTAACAAATCCTTCAAATGATTTTGTACAATATGAACTTCATTCATTAGAAAATGGCTTATTGGCTACATTTCCGGCTATTTCCACCGTTAATGCTATAATTCCTGCGGTGAATGCTCAACATGCTTTTTACATTAAAACAGTTTCTGGAACCCCATGTAGTATTGCCGTTTCAGGTGATACAGTTAGCAATATTTTACTTTCTCTTTTTAATCCACTAGATGGGACAGTGACTTTATCTTGGAACGAACCTTTTTCTACCTTAAGACCTGAATTTAGTAATTTTTATGAGATTTACAGAGAATATCCTTTTGGATCAAATGCTTGGACTTTGATTGGGAAAAGTGATTTTGGGCTAAATCAATTTCGGGATACCATTGATATTTGTGACGCTTTTTTAAATTACCAAGTAGTTTTGCCATCGACAATTTGTAGTTACACTTCAAATACGATTGGGGATAATTTAAAAGACAAAATTTCACCAGATATTCCAGTTATTTCCTCAGTTTCTGTTGATACTTTATCAGGATTAACGACAATTTTTTGGAATCAAAATTCACAGGCTGATACTTATGGTTATATAATTTACACCTTAAATTCAAGTGGAATATTAGTTGAACTTGACACTGTTTATGGCATTAGTAATAATTCGTATTCATTTATGTCAAGTGCCAACGTCTCTCCAAATACATTTTCAATTGCAGCTTTTGATTCTTGTCAAACAGATTTTCTGCCAACAACTTATCAAACTTCTGCTAAAGGAGATTTACATACCACGATGTTTTTAAATGCTAAATACGAAATTTGCACTAAAATTTTAACATTAAATTGGACAAATTACCTTGGTTTTGATGCGATTCAAGGGTTTGAAATTTACGGACATAAGATAGGGGAGACTTGGTCAAATTTTGGAACTACTTCAAATTTAAAATTTGATATGGACTTAGAAGAATATCAAACCTATGAATTTGTTATTTTGGCAATAGAATCAGGAACTTTGAATACTTCTTTTTCAAATAAAATTACTTTTTACACAGTTTCTTCGACAAAACCAAGTTTTGATTATACAAGAGTTGCAACTGTTACGGATGATTTTATTGAAATTAAACATTATGTGGAAGCTGTCAGTGGAATTAGTGAATTGGCTTTAGAGAAAAAGAATGAATCTGGAGTTTATGAGGAAATTGATCGTCAAAGTTTGGCTCAAAATGTCACTTTTATTGATGAAGATGTAAGCGTTTCAGATAAAAGTTATGAATATCAAGTAAGAATTATTGATAGTTGTGGAAATGCTTCAAGCGCATCAAATCAAGTAAAAACAAAACTTTTAAAGGTTAATACGGATAATTTAAGTGAAACAAATTTTTTAACTTGGAGTGCTTACGAGGGATTTAATGGCTCCATCCTTTATTACAACGTTTACAGAGGTTTTGATGATGTTTTTGAGGGGGCTCCTTTTAAAAGTGTTCCATCAAATCAATTATTTTGTGAAGATAAAATCACAGGAATGGATCCAGAATTTAATGGTCGAATCTGTTATTTAGTTGTTGCTGTTGAGTCATTCAATATTTATGGGTTTCAAGAAGTGAGTTACTCAAATCAAGTTTGCCCAGTATTTGATCCGATAATTTACATTCCAAATTCATTTACACCAAATGGAGATGAATATAATCAGATTTTTAAACCAAGTGTGCTTTTAAGTAATTTCAACGATTATAGTTTTACGATTATCGATCGTTGGGGGCAAGTTGTTTTTAGGACAAACGACGTAAATGAAGGTTGGGGAGGAGAAATTTCAGGGACAAATAAAAATAATTCTGCCAAAAATGGAGCATATGTCTATGTTGTTGAATTAAAAGATGGAAATAATCAAGAAATAATTCGTCGAGGACACGTGAATTTAATTGGCTCAACAGAAAAGTAATTACTATATTTGAATATGAAATTTATTTTAGCTTTAATTTTTGTTTCCACTTTTGCCTCAAATTTTCGATCTCAAGAGAATTTGAATTCTATTCGACATGAATTCTATTCAAATGAAGAAAATAGAATTCAGAATGCAATTAAATTACGTGATTTTTATTTGGATGAAAGCCCTGATTCAATTTATAATATCGGCAGTTATTTGATAAATGAAGGAATTCAAAAAGAACAAGCTTCATGGCTGAATTTTGGTAAATTAATAATTTCAAGTTTCTATAATAAAAAAGGTAAAACTAAAATTAGTAAAGAAAATTTACAAGCTTGCATTAAGTATTATAACAGAAAACGCGATTTTGAATTACTTGCTGATGCTCAAAATTTGATGGGAGTTGCTTGTATGTTTGAAACTCAAAATAGGGAAGCGATTAATTGGTTTTTGAAGTCCTTGCAATCGGCGCAAAATTTAGACACGGACAATCAATCTTTCATGGCACATTTGAATATGTCAGAAGCTTTTCTAAGATTAGAAAATTACGATTCAGCAGAAAAAGAGGCAAATTCATTCCTACAAAAAGTTAAAAAACAAAAATTAAATAAAGGATTAAGAAAAGGATATTATTTATTATCAAGAATTTATTTCGCAACTGAAAGAAATAAAGAAAGTTTTGTTTTGCTTGAAAAATGTTTGAATTTAGCTTATGAAAATGGAGATAAATTAGGTTTAACTTTAGCAATAAATAATATTGCAATTGCTTACATTGAAGATGGAAATTTAGAAAAAGCAGAATCTTACTTTAGAAAAGCATTAAAATTGAGATTGGAAATCAATGATCCAAGTTTAATTTCTGAAAGTTATTACAATTTAGGAGAATTAAATTATCTAAAAGAACATTATGATGAGGCAATAAATTATTATGAGAAGTCAAAAGAGATTGCACATAAAAGTAATTTATTGAAAGAAAATGCTGATGCGATAAAAAGTATTGGTGAATGTTTTGAAATGAAAAATGATTATAAAGCTGCTTATCTTAATTTTGTGGAATACAATTTATTGCAAGAAGAATTAATTTCTCAACTAAAAAAAGACGACGCCAAAATCGATGAAAATTATTCGAAATTTAAAGAAAAAGAATTTCTTCTTGATCAAAAGAAACGAGAAGATGTTTTGACGAAAAGAGTTGATTCTGCTAATAATTTGGGTTTAATAATGTTTGTTTTGACGATTTTAATTTTAGGATTTGTCCTGTTTTCGAAAATTTCAACTAAGTCAAAAAATAGTTAATTCAACTTGCCAGGAAAAATTAACATAAATCTTGGAATATTAACTTTGAATTTCTTTTGCGTCTCTAAATTTATAAAAGTGTAAAAACCTTCCATATATCCCATTTCGCTTTTTAATTCAGAATAACTTTTATAGGA
>CAMBRH010000115.1 GCA_945870115.1 Chitinophaga pinensis
ATGATGGGATATTATAATTTACCAGATAAAACTGCTGAAGATATAAATTCTGAAGGTTGGTTTCACACAGGTGATATTGGAGAAATGGTCGAAGAAAAGTTCTTGAAAATCACTGATAGAAAAAAGGAAATATTCAAAACTTCTGGAGGGAAGTTTATCATTCCTCAAGCAATGGAAAATAAATTCAAAGAATCTCGTTTTATAGAGCAAATTATGGTAATTGGTGAAAATGAAAAATTCCCTGCAGCGATGATTGTTCCTAATTTTAATTTTATAAAAGATTGGAGTAGACGGAAGAAACTGAATTTAGAAAATCTTTCAAATGAAGAGTTGCAAAAAAATGAACTTGTTATAAAACGCATTGAGTTGGCAGTTGAAAAATTAAATGCAAATTATGGACATTGGGAACAAATCAAAAAGATTTCACTTTTACCAAAAGAATTTACGATTGATGGGGGAGAGTTAACCCCTACTTTAAAGTTGAAACGTAAATTTATAATGGAAAAATATAAAGCTGTTGTTGACCATATTTATCATGAAGATTCTGTGAAAGAGTAATTTTTTTTACAATTAACTACAGAAGAGTTTCATATTTATAGCAACGGATTTTAATCCGTTGCGAAAAGGGTTCTAAAATTTAGTTTTGGCGTGTGTTTTTATTTAAAAACCGTGACAAAACTATTTTTTCACAATATTTTTCAGACATTTATTCTTACTTTTACAGAAAAAAAATCATGGATTCAGTAGAATTAGTCAAAAAATATTTTAAAAATTTAAGCGAAAAGCAAATTGCTCAATTTACTGAATTACGTGAAATTTATGAATTTTGGAATAATCAGATAAATGTTATTTCCAGAAAAAACTTAGATTCTTTCTATGAAAGACATGTCTTACATTCTTTAGCAATCGCTAAAATAATTGATTTTAAACCAAATACCACTATTTTAGATATTGGAACTGGTGGTGGTTTTCCTGGAATTCCTTTGGCGATTTTATTTCCTGATTGCCAGTTTCATTTAGTCGATTCCATTGGTAAAAAAATCAAAGTTGTGACAGAAGTTGCAACACATTTGAAATTAGAAAATGTTAAAGCATCAAACGATCGAGCGGAAAACATCAAAGAGAAATTTGATTTCATTGTGAGTCGAGCTGTAACTGCAATGCCAACTTTTTTAACTTGGACTAAAAACAAATTCAATAAAGAGAACAAAAATTACTTGAAAAATGGAATTTTGTATCTTAAAGGTGGAGATTTAAAAGAAGAAATGAAGCACATCAAACAAAAAATAACCTATCATTCAATTCCTGATTTCTTTGAAGAAGATTTTTTTGAAACGAAAAAAGTTGTTTTTGTAAAAATGAATTGAAATCTAAAATAAATAAAATTGTAATTAAATTACATTTTATACTTCTTGAAAAACACGTCCCAATCCCACAGAAAACTCTGAACAACATCATCCATTCTTTTTAGGAATAATGGATTTGGTGCTTGCATTCTTCTGAAATAATCATCTTGAAAATCATTCAAATTGTATTTGTAAAATATTGACTTTGACATGGCATAAATCATATTTTTTGAAGGATGATTTTTTCTAGACATAAAACTTTGATATTCACGGATTAAATCAATAAATGAATCTAATTCCATTCCATAAATTTTAGCTAATTTCTCAAAAACCAATTTTTCAACATTATGCGCTTGTTCAGCTTCAAAAGTACTTTCAATAAATGATAAATTTCCAACAAGCACTATCATAGCGAATTCACCATCTTGGCTTGCTTGAATATTAGGTGAAACGACAAAGGCTGCATCCTCATTTATAATAGAAGCAACTTCATCAAATCCTTTTTCTACTACGTCAAATAAAGCGTTCACAAAAATATTTGCGACCTGATTATCTGACAATCTTTTCTTGATTAATGAACTTAACATCTTTGTAACTATTAATACCGTTTGAAAAACAAAGGTACTAATCGATAAAGTACAAAAAACGTTCGTTCAAAAGACATTATCAACTAAGTTATTAACATTAACTTTACATTAAACGAATTGAGAAATTAATTGTACCTTTAAAAAATATCGGGAGGAAATTTATAAAGTGAAAAAAAGAATTTTAATATTACTTTTATTATTTAGTTGTATATTAGCTATTTACGTTATTTTATTTAAAAAATCGAATCAAACTAATTCAGATTCCAATTCAAAAAAATCTTTAAAAATTGAAAGTTTATTAAATTCAAAAGAAAATATTAAAGAATCATCTATAAGCGAAAATAATATAAAATTAAAATTAGAAAAATCCTTTCTTGTCGAAAAAATAATCTCATTTCCAATTTCTGGAACGCTGGAAAAAGGAGAATTAAATTTAAAAGTTGGCACTAAAGTTAAAAAAAATGACCTACTATTTCAGTTGAATAATAAAAAATATTTTGATGAATTAATTGTTTTAAAAAAGGAATTAAAATCAATTTTGAACTTAAATTTTAAAAATATTTCGCAGCAATTTCCTACTGAAGTTAGGAAATGGCAAATTTTTTATAACGGAATTTCAGAAACAGATTTACTTCCAAAAGTTCCAATTTTTACTTCTGAAATTGAAGATAATTACTTTAAGGAAATAAAATTTCATTCAACTTTTGCTAAAATTGAGAAGAAAGAATCTGAGGCTGTAAAATATTTTTATTTATCACCAAATGCTGGTCAGATTGGAGAAATACTTTGTAATTTGAATTCACATGTTATTGCGAATCAAAAAGTTGCAACAATTGTAAATCCTAGCAAAACTATTTTAACTTTAAAAATTCCCCAAAATGATTTATCTTTTTTTCAGAAGAAGCAACTAATAAAATCTCAAATAGAATTACTTTCAAGTGAAAATAAAACTATTTTAATAAATTCAAATTTTGTAGCTGAAAAAGGTGCTGTTTCTGATAGTATTTCTCTTATTTTTAAAGTTAACACCAGAGAATTGAAATCAATTAAAAATGATGAATCTTTGTTTTTCGTGTTCAAAAATTAATATTTTATTTAAAATTTATCCTACTTAATTTTTTTTCACTATCTTCATCACAGAAAAACATTCATCTTGCCTAAAATCGTTGTAATATTATTTTTGTTTATTTGTGAATTAAGTTTCGCTCAAGATATTCATTGGTCGCAATTTTTCAATAATTCACTTTATTTAAGTCCAGCAAATAGCGGTAATTTTAAGGGAAACACAAGATTTGTATCTTCTTACAGAGAGCAGTGGAAAAGCGTTACAAAACCTTTCAAAACGTTTTCATTTTCTTATGATACACATCTTAAAGAAAAACAAGATGTTGGCTTAGGTTTTTTACTTTTCAATGATAATTCAGGCGATGGAAAATTTAAAACAATTGAACTTCAATTCATGCCTTCTTATCGCAAATTTCTCAATAAGGATTCAACACAACAACTAACTGCAGGGCTTCAAATTGCTTTTAATCACAGACAATTTACTTTTCCAAATTTTTATTTTGATGAACAATATAATGGATTAAATTACGATCCAAATTCTCCAATTACGGAAGAATTAATCACTTCAAAGAGGAATAATTTTTCACTTGGATCTGGAATTTCGTATGAAATAATCAAAGATAAGAAACATTCCTTTCAATTTGGTTTTTCGGCATTTAACTTGAATCAACCGAATCAAGGGTTTTATGGTGAAAAAGTAAAACGAGATGTTCGACTTAGCTTATTTGCAAATGCAACAATTAAATTAAATGAAAAAATTAATGTTTTGCCTTCCTTTATATTTCAAAAACAAGGAACTTTTAGAGAATTAATTTTTGGTTCTCAAGTAAAATGCACCTTAAAAAATGATGCAAAAACGTACAAAGCAATTTCTGGTGGAATTTTTATGCGTAAAAAAGATGCTTTTTTCTTAAATTTTGGGATTGATTTAAATAATTTTTATGTAGCCTTAAGTTATGATGTGAATATTTCAAATCTAAAGCCCGCAAGTAATTCAAGAGGTGGGTTTGAATTAAATTTAAAATACATTTTTAATAAATATAAGCCAAAACAAATTCAACACAGAGTATGTCCAGAATTTATTTGATATTTCTAACTATTTTTTCAGTATCAACTTTTTCTTTTTCTCAAAGAACGAATGATTTTGAACGTGAATCAAATGGTACTTTTGAAGAGAATATTGAAATCGCAAATAAATTAAAAGATAATGGTGATTTTATTTCAGCTATTTATTTTTATGAAAAAGCACTTATTTCAGACTCACAATCTGTAGATCTTTTGTGGAATTATGCGGAAACTTTGCGTTTGTCAAAAGATTATTCAAAAGCTGAAAAAATGTATCAAAAAGTTTTTGATAAGGAAGAAACAGAATTGTATATTAGAAGTATTTTATATTTAGGATTAATGCAGAAGCAAAATGGTCATTATCCTGAAGCAATCGAGTCTTTTAAAATCGCCAAGAAAAAATATGCGAATGATAAAAGTGCTTATTTGTATTTGAAATCTAAGCAAGAACTTGAATCTTGTTTGTGGGCTAAAAAAGCAATAAAAGATACGGCTAATTTAGAAGTTTTAAAGCTTCCTCCATCTGTAAATACAGTAGATTCGGAATTTGGACATAGCTTTTACAATGATATTTTGTATTTCTCGGCATTAAAAGCAGATTCTTCAAACCATGTAGATGAAATTTACACAAAAAAATATAAGAATGAAATTTATAAAATTAATTTAAATTCTAATGATAAAATCATTGAACAAGATGAACTTAATCCAGAGCAATTTCATGCTGGTAATGGAACTTTTTCATTGGATAAAAAACGATTTTACTATAGTTTATGTAAGGAAAATGAAGCAAATTTGAATTGCAAAATAATGGTCGCTTATTATGTTAATGGAAAAATGAGATCAATTGATACCTTGGGTGAAATAATCAATGAAAGTGATGCAAATTCTACAATGCCTTATGTTGCTAAGTTTGATAATAACGAAGTTTTATTTTTTGCTTCAGATCGAGCAGGGACAAAGGGAGGTTTAGATATTTTTTATTCTTACATTAAAAATGGTACTCAGTTTTCAAAACCAATTCCCTTGGAAATTATAAATACTCCAGACAATGAACTTAGTCCTTTTTTCGATTCATTGTCAAACACTATTTATTTTTCTTCTTCTTGGCATTATGGTTTTGGAGGGTATGATATTTTTTCATCAAACTTTGATGGTAATAAATTTCAAAAAACAGAAAATTTAGGTCTTCCAATCAATAGTCAAGCCAATGATTTGTATTATTTTAAGAATAAAGAAGAAAACTATTTTTCAACAAATAGGCTAGGGGTGACCTTTTCAAATAATCCAACTTGTTGTTCAGATATCTATTCTTATTCAATTCCAAAACCAATTATCGACACTAATTCACTTGTAAATAATGCGGAATTGAAGGAAAAGGAAATTAAAATGACCTTTGAAGAATTGAATAAAAAACTTCCAGTTACATTATATTTTCATAACGATATTCCTAATCCAAATTCAAACGATACAACTTCCAAGATAAATTACATTAAAACTTACAATGATTATACAAACATGATTTCTCAGTATAAGAGAGAATATTCTAAAGGTTTAACAGAAAAGAAAGCAATTGATGCGCAAGAAGATATCGAAAGTTTTTTCACAGAGTTTGTAGATCAAGGAGTTAAAGACTTAGAACTTTTTCGAGATTTGTTATTCAAAGAATTGGAAAAAGGAAATTCAATTAATCTTACTGTGAAAGGTTTTGCAAGCCCTTTGGCGAAAAATGATTATAATGTTAATTTGACGAAAAGAAGAATTGCTTCTTTAAAAAATTATTTGGGAGAATATGATAAAGGTAAATTTTCACCATACATAAATAATTCTCATCCTTCAGGCACCAAGTTAACTTTTCAAGAAGTTCCTTTTGGGGAATATACAGCTGATAAATTAATAAGCGATAATCCACAAGATAAGAAAAATTCTATTTATTCTCGAATTGCTGCTTTGGAGCGAAAAATCGAAATTCAAAGCGTTTCCTTTATTAAAGTTGATAGTGCGAATTACTTAGTTACAAAGAATCAGGTTAAAGATTTAGGGAAAATTGACCCAACAAAAATATATGAAGTCAGTTTTGATATTAACAATATTGGTTCCAAGCCTTTAGAAATTCATAAAATTGATATTCCTTGTTCTTGTAACACTGCAGAAGTTTCAAAAAATAAATTTGAAATTAATGAAAATGGAACTGTTAAAGTCAGTTTTGATCCAAAAGGATACTCAGGAAAAATTGTTAAATCAGTGTATATTTATGTAAAAGGAAGTAAAGAACCATTAAGATTAGTTTTAACAGGTGAAATTTAACTCTTTTATAACTACTTTTGACTAACGATTAACGATATTATGGAGAAAACAAAAAGAATTCTTTTTCTTGATTTAATGCGAGTTCTTGCTTTATTTATGATGATTCAAGGTCATACAACTTATGATTTTCTGGATTTAGAAATTAGAGATGGAGATTCCTATGGAATTAAACTGTGGACGAGTTTTAGAGGTTACACCGCTCCTTTTTTCATGATGGTTTCAGGTGCAGTTTTTACTTATTTAATGTTGTCTCAAGAAAAAGCTGATGGTTCAAATCCTCGCGTTAAGGCTGGGATAAATAGAATTGTGACTCTTTTGTTTTGGGGGTATATGTTGAATTTCCCCATATATGTCCTTGGAAAAATTTTTACTGAAGATGGGCTTAGACAATTTTTAGATGTAGGCATTGGTGAAACTTTTTTTACAATTTTTTGGATTTCAACTTGTTTGTTTTTATTTAAGAGTTTATCAGCAGAAAAAGATGCCAAGAGACAAAAATTAATTCGTAAGATTTTTCGTGAAGGAGCTTTAAAACATGCTAGGTATCGCGAAGCACTTTTCAATAAAAAGTTTTTTCAGCAAGAGGAAATAAAAAGTCGTTTGATGACTTCTGTTTTTTATGGTATATTAATTAGTATTCCTTATTTAATTATTTCAAATTTGTTGAGTTTGGATGAAAAACAAAGAGCTTTGAGAGTGGATGTTTTACATATAATTGCAATCGGTTTATTAACAATTATGCTGACTTACTTTATATCTAAGCACCTAAAATGGATTATGTCAACTTTAATGTTTGCGCTTGTTTTATTGATAGTTTCCTTATTTCCAATTTTGCACAATGTAGATTTGAACGAATTACCAATTTTTGTTGCTCCTTATTTGAACGATTTTGAGACTAAGTCAATGTTTCCTTTAACACCTTGGCTTGCCTATATTTTTGCAGGTTCACTTTTGGGTATTTGGCTTTCTTATGAAGTTAAGCGAGCAAATTTTGAAAAGCTAATTGGTTTTAAATTGGCTTTCTTAGGTTTAACATTTATTTTACTATCCGAAATTGGTGATGTTTTTGAAATTTCATATTATGGTAAAAGTTACTTTTGGCATGATAGTCCAAATTTAATTTATCACCGTTTTGGAATTGTGCTTTCAGTGGGTTCAGTAATGGCTTTTTTAAGCCTTGTAGTTAAAGATTTACCAGTTTTCATGAAACAAATGAGTAGAAATACTTTGTGGCTTTACGTGGGACATTTAATCATAATATATCAAATTGTAAAACCGATTATTGGTTATCAAACGCGATTTTCAGTTCCAGTTACATTAATCTGTATCGTAACGATGTTTCTATTGATGTATTTTCAAACAAGAATTATTATTTTTATTCAAGGAAAAGGAGGTTATATTAATTATTTTAAGAGTTTTCGAAGAATTAAGAGTTAGTAATTAAAAATGTAGAATTAAAAATTAACCATTTCTAGAAATTTTACTGGATAATACCAATAACTCATAGCTCATAACTCATAACTCATAATTCATTAATTAATTTTGCTATTTCCTCTAATTCTTCTTTGCTTAATTTCAATTTGTCGTTAGCAAAGTTCATATCATTCATGCTGTTGATAGGTATTAAATGAATGTGTGCATGAGGAACTTCTAATCCAATAACTGTAACACCAATTTTTTTACATGGAAAAGTATTCTTGATTTTACGTGAAACTTGTTTGGAGAAAAGAATCATCTTTGCAAGTAAATCATCTTCTAAATCAAAAATATAATCGACATTAATTTTTGGTATTACCAATACATGTCCTTTTACTAAAGGTTGTATATCCAAAAAGGCCAAAAATTCTTCATTTTCAGCAATTTTGTAACAAGGAATTTCTCCTTTAATGATTTTTGAAAAAATGGTTTCCATAGGTTTTGTTGAATAAATTTATCTAGAAATATTTACTATTTCAAATTGCATGATTCCATTTGGAGTTTGAACATCAGCTATCTCGCCTACTTTTTTCCCCAACAAACCTTTACCAATTGGAGATTCGATAGATATTTTTTTTGCCTTTAAATCAGCTTCATTTTCCGCTACAAGCATGTATTCAACCTCCATTCCATTTGCAATATTTTTTATTTGCACCTTTGATAAAATGAAAACTTTAGAAGTATCAATCATTGAATCATCAATTACACGTGCATTTGATAAGATTGCTTCTAACTTTCCAATTTTCATTTCAAGAAGTCCTTGTGCTTCTTTTGCAGCGTCATATTCTGCATTTTCAGATAAATCACCTTTATCTCTAGCTTCTGCAATTTGATCTGAAATAGCAGGTCTTTGCACGGTTTTCATTTCGTGCAAATCATTTTTCAATTTTTTTAATCCTTCTTCAGTATAATATGTAACTTGATTTAGTGCTGATTTTTCTTTTGGTGCTTTCATAGTGATATTTATTAAACAAAAACAAGAGAGCCAAATTGACCCTCTTGCATTGCAAAGATATGTAAAATTAATTATTTTATTGCAATTGTTATTCCTGCAGTATGAATGTATCCAAATGGACCTGCTAATCTTACAGAATATTCAATTCCTAATGGATTTTTAGTTTTTCCTGATAAAACATCAACCGAAAAACCAGCTGTTAATCCTGTTAATGCATTTGTTCTATTTTCTATTGAAAATAAATTTTTCTCATAAACATATCCTGCTCTGATATTAAATGCAGCTTTTTCTTTTGTCAAGTTATAATCAAAACCTAATCTGTATTGATCTGTTGAAAAAGAATTTGCTGTAAATCCTAACATTGCAACTAACTTAGATGATTCTGAAAAAATGAAATCATAAGAAGCTCCAATATTTAACAAGGAAGGCATTTCAAATTGTTGAGAACGTTGCTCTAAAGTTGCAATTCCACCAGTTGATACATAGTTAATTTGATTAGCTAATCCATCACCTTTGTATTTCATTGTTGGGCCAACATTTTTTAGAGCAATACCAAATTTAATTTGATCTTTTTCTCCAGTAACATATCTAATACCAGCATCAATTGCTACACCTTTTGAACTTAGATTTGCGATGCTTTCTGATATAACTTTAAAATTAATACCTCCTGAAATTGAATTAGAGAATTTTTTTGCATACCCTAGGTTCACAATATTTACACGTGGCACAAATACTCCAATTCCCCCTTCTGGCAAAGCAACAGTTGTTACATCAATTTCACCAAAATTCATTGATTGAACACTAACAGCAAAAACACTACTTTCTGATATTCTTTGTGCAAAACCTGCAGAATAAAATTTAATATTTGCCATACCTAACCAGTTAGACATATTAAATTTAATCTGTGTTTTGTCAGCTAATGCTAACCCAGCAATATTAGTATATTGAGCTTCAAGTCCTATTGTGTTTGCAAATCCAGCATCAGCTGAACCAGTGCTTCTGGCCCAAGGATTAACCATTAGTTGAGATGCACCTGCAGAACCAACTCTATCTTCATTTCCAGCCTGAACATATGAACTTAAAATAAAAGTTCCAATTACTGCTGTTGTTTTTAATATTCTTTTCATGTTTTTAAATTTATCTATGAAATTAAATATTTTCTAAATCTATTTGTCTTACTCCACCAAAGAATTTAATTATTCTTTCTCCAGCATCTGGAACTTCGACGTGAATCAAATATACACCACTTGCAATAGGAACATTTTTCGAATTTTTCATATCCCAATCCAAAGATGTTATTGGGCTATCCTTTTTGAATGTTCTAATCAATTTTCCACTAATGTTGTAGATTTTGATAGTACATACATCTGGTAAATTTGTTATTTTAACACGTG
>CAMBRH010000116.1 GCA_945870115.1 Chitinophaga pinensis
ATTAGAACAATCGTTACAAGTGGAGCAGTTAATGCAGACATCAAAAATGATGGTTCTTTAATTTTAATTACTACAGAAAAAGGTAAAGTAGAATTGCGCAAAGAAAGTGGTTCATTGGTAAGAACAATCTCCACTAGTGACGCTACAAATGCAAAATTTAGTGGTGACGATATTTTAGTTTCGACTGAAAAAGGAAAAACTGAGCTAAGAAAAGAAAGTGGAAGTTTAATTAGAACAATATAATAATGGAAAATACATCTAGTAGTTCAGTATTTCAACAAGATTTAGAAGTAAAATCAATAATACCATCACTTAAAAAATATTTCTTAAGTAAAGCAATTCAACTATCTTTAAATGATAAACATTACTTCAATTTAGGCAATAATACAAAAGTTCAAGTTGATTTATGTGATGAGAAAAATAATATTTTTGGAGAAATTTACACATGTGGGGATAAATTACTTTCTGGTCAACAAAGAAAAATTTCAAGTGATATTTTAAAATTATTGACAGTTGAAAAAAATCTCAATAAAACAGCGGAGAAATATTTAGTTTTAACTTATTTTGAACCAAGCAATTTAGGTGATGAAATTCACGAAGATAAAGACTATGAAATAATTTCTAAATTACTTGGAACGAAGTCTTGGAAAATACGAACTATTCAATCATTTGATTTCAAAGTATTAATTTATTTTTTGACAGAAAATCAAAAGATTGGATTAGACCAAGTCAAAAAGGCACAAGGTGATAAATTTAGAAACAAATCATGAGAACAATAGCCATTTCTGCCCCTTACCATTTTTCTAATCAAAAAACACTTTTTGAAAGCCTAGATTCAGTAATCAAAAGTGATGAAAAGATTAAACTGATAACTCCAGCTATCGGCTCTTTATCAAATTTAATTAGAGAGTATGCCGACAATAATGGATTTGAATATGAATTTTATCTTGCCGATTGGTCAAAAGAAGTCAATGCAGACCTTGAACGAGATAAAAGAATAATTTCAGATGCAGATGAAATAATTCTTTTTGATGATGGGTGTACTAACAAAATCAATCTTTTAAAACAATGGGCTGAAGAAAAGAACATTCATATTTTTGATATTTCAATAACTCCTAATGATTCAGTTAAGTATGCTGAAATTTTGGCTAAAGAATTAAGTCATATAACTAACAACAATGAAATTATAGCCGCGATTGAAGAATTTGAAATAGCCAAAGAACAAGCCATAAAAGAGGCTCAATATGAACTGGCTGCTATTCTTCGGGATAAATTGAGAATTTTAAGTATGAGAACGTTCTAATTTACAATAATAATTTTTAATCGAACATTTTTTAGATAGACTTATTATTCTTTTCTTGATTATTCTTATGAATTTGATGTATTACAACTCCTAATACAGTAATTATTATCAATGCTGAAATAATTTTTATAGTTCTATCTTTTGTCACTTGAGGTGTAAAATTGTCAAATGAATGGTTGTTTAAATGGTTTGAAAATTCTTGACTCATATCAATTGTGGTTTTACTTTAATGAAAATATAGGAGTCTTTTACTTTACAAAAAGCATAAGAACCAAAGGAATAGAAAACTGAAGAAAATCGGTCATCTTTTATTTGAACTGTGGGCAAATCAAAAGGGAAATTTTCATTTGATAATGTTATTTGTTTTACAGCAAAGTAACCCTTTTCATTTTCCTGGTAAATACTCAATAAAATTCTGTTTGCTCTCTTTAATTTGGTATCATATCCTTTCGTATGTTTATTTACTTCTGAAGTTATGGCGTTATTATGAGCATTTTTGCATTGATTTGAACAAAATAATTTATCTTTTCTTCCTACTGCAATTTCATTGCATAAACTAAAGGCGCAAGTCTTATAATATTTGCCTTTGATGTATTTGGTCTCGCTCATGATTTTTTGGAATTTAAAAAATTTAAAGCTTCAATTTCAATCTCTTGTTTACTTTTTACTTTACTTCTAGAAACATACATTTCTAAATCTTTTAATGCAAATAACAATTTTCTGCCTTTTTCTCCGAGCTTATAACAAGTAATTTCACCCAGAGCTACCTTAGAATACATTGTGTTGACTTTAAGTTTTAGAAAATTTGCGGCTTGAATAACATTTAAAAATTCTTCCTCACCAAAACTAGCATTTGAATACTGACTATTGACAGCTTCAATGATTTTATCAGTTGCCATCTTTATTACCCCATCAATATGTAATAATATCTTAGGTAATAATTCGTTTAATTCATCTTCTTTTGTTTTCATTTTAAATTATTTAATTGATTTATAATACTTTAAATCAAAAATAAGAAAACTTTATAGAAGAAATACTACACAAAATGGGTGGGGCATTGAAACTTAACATAAGGGCATACAAAGTGCATAGCTATTTACGATTTGGCTCTTATTACCCGCTTATCTTTTCTTTCTTTAGCCATAATATATTGTGCTACTTCTAATAAAATTCTACTTCCTTTCCTTGCCTCTTTTGAACTATTTTTTAATATCTGTAAAACAGAATCATTTAAAAAATTTTCAAATGATTTTGTTTTTACATTGTTAAATTTAAAATTCAAACAAATCCATTGTGATAAATCTTTATTTGCTGTATAAAAAATTAGATTATTATATTTTAATCTTTTAAAGAATTCTATAAATTGATTGGCATGTCCATCAAAAGATAATTCACCTTCAACGTCCCCAAGAAACAAAGCATCACGCAAAAATGATTTTTCTTGTTCAATTTTAAAAAAAGGCATTAATTTCTGATGCAATAAATCTAAAAATTCTCCGTCAGCTTTAATGAATTTATTCTCTACCTCACTACTTTTGAAATAACTGCTACTACTATAGTCTTTCCTTTTACCCTCTACCCAATTAACTATTTTTTCTAATCGCAAATTCTTATCTGAAAACATGCTGTTTTTCACACTTTCATAAGCAGTATATTCAACTAAACCAACAAAATTACCTTTTACAGCATAATAATTTCCCAAAAATAATTTTGATTGAAAACTCAACATAGGTTCAATTTTGTACAAATCAAAAGTTATTAATTTATAAGTCAAAAATGTATGATACAAAATTGAACTTGATGGCAAAACGAAATTTCTATATTTCAGATTTTCAGATAAGTCAAGATTGTCATTTTCAGCTTCCTTTATAAGAGCTTTCTCTACTTCTTGTAAAATTTCAAATTGATTAGTCCAATCTATTATATCTTCAGACATCATCTTTGCTTTCATTGCATCAAGCAGTTCAAATGCATCAACATCATAAACGTGTCTAATCACATACGGAAAATCTATTTTTTTCATAAATTCAATTCTATTACATTAGCAGCAGCAACTTTGGTTTCGCTTAAAATCTTTGTGTAGATCATTGTGGTCTCTATTCGACTGTGCCCCAACATCTTAGAGACTGTAAAAATATCTACCCCTTTATTTAATAAAAGAGTTGCATAGGTGTGTCTAAAATTATGAAGCGTTATTTTTTTATGAATACCAGCTTTCAAAACCCATCTCTTTATTTTATCGTTGTTTGAATCACTGTATTTTAATCCTTCAAATATTTTTTCATTATATTCACCTTTTACACCTAAAAAAGTTATAGATTGAGCGCTTATTGGATGCATCATAATTTCCTTTGTTTTTTGCTGTCTGTTATGAATAAAATACCCACCATCGGTTTCCTGGATATCTCCCCAAGTAAGCTTTTCAATATCTCCCCATCTGAAACCGCTTAACGCGGAGAACAAAGCTGCATCTTTTAATCGTGGGAGATCGCAATCTGTTTTTGCTAGTTTTTCTAATTCTTCTTGAGTTAGAAATTCTCGTTTACTTTCAGCCTGCTTGATTCCCTTAACGTTTTTTAATGGGTTTATATTAATCAAACTGGATTCAAATGCTGCGTTTATGGCAGCTCTAAATTTATTAAAATAACTCACTGCCGAGTTTTGAGCTAATTTCAATCCCTTTACGGTATTCAACCTATCAGCACTTAACAAATATTTTTTGAATCCTTCGCAAAATTGAGGAGTTAAATCCTCCATTTTACAATCCCCATTTGAATAGGCAACCAAATAATGAGCCGCACATGACCAATTATCATAATTTCCTTTACTCTCCATTCTATCTTCGGCCAAACTTTTAAAATATTCTATAAAGTCACGCTTCATATTCCCCATATTAAACAAGCCATCTTGGTCGTTTAATTTTTCCCTTTCTCTTATTATTCGGCAAGAATCGGCGAAAAGAAGGTTTACTTTATTTATTGATTTTTCTTCTTTATTTTTTGGATTGTCGTATAAATACCTTTCTAAGAATTCCCTTCTTGTGGGTTTCCCGTTTTTGCCTTTCAAAGGTGGATAAAAATCCAAATAAAGACTTAACATACCATTAGTTAATTTTCTGGTTCTAACTTTTACTCCCATAGTTTTACATATTTAATAAATTGTCAATTGATTCTCTTTTTATTATTACTCTACTACCAATTCTTACTGGTTCAATTAATCCAATGTTCATATAGCGATTTAAACTCATCCTGCTTACTCCAATTAAAAGACAAGCCTCCTTAATGGAAAGAAATTCTTTAGAAGAAATTAATTTCATGTCGATTGCGGCAGATTTATTATACGCTTCCGCTTGAGCACTTTCTATAGATGCAAGTTTTTTCTTCAGACTTAAAGCTTTTTTTATGCATTTATTTGAACAATATTTTGTCACCTGTGTCTTGGCAATGAAATTACCATTGCATATTATACACTGTTTAGAAATTTCGATTGTAGATTTCATTTTTTATAATTTTGCCTAATTTGTTGTAACTATTTGTATTTTCCTGTACCCCATTGTTGCCTTTTTTTTGGGGAAATGTCGAGGTACAAAATTTTAAAATTTTTGTACCTTTCAAACCAAAGGTACAACAAAGGTACAAATATTATATTAATCCATACAAATCAATATGAAATAATATTATCAACAAATATACGTAAAACTTTTAAAATAAGGAGTTTACTAATATTAATTCAGATTAATTAATATTAAGAAAGAGGGGGTTATTTCCCGATACAAAACTTACTAAAAATATTCCCCAATAAATCATCGGTAGAAATATCTCCTGTAATGCTTCCAATATGATACATCGCTTGGCGAATGTCCATGGCAATAAAATCTCCTGTGATATTTGTTTCTAAACCTGTATTTGCTAGATTTAAAGAAAGTAATGCTTTTTCTAAAGCTTCTAAATGGCGAGAATTGGTAACAATGGTGCTTTGCTCAAAATCAGTATTTCCCATAATTTGGTTTACCAACCAAGATTTTAAATCTTCTATTCCTTTGCCAAATTTGGCTGAAATCAAAATTGAATCTAATTCTTCTCCCGAAAGCTTTCGGGAACTGATTATATTTTCTGTTGAAAGTAAATCGCTTTTATTGTAAACTAAGGCAATTTTTTTATCAGAATAGCTTGTTTTCAATTGTTTTGCGAAATTTCGAACTTCACTTTCACCTTCTTTAAATGGATTTGAATCACTTAAAACCAAGACAATTTTTGCTTGCTTAATTTTCTCTAATGAACGCTCGATTCCAATTGCTTCAATTTCTTCTGCTCCATCCCGAATTCCAGCAGTATCAATTAGTCTAAAAAGAATTCCTTCAATGTTCAAGGTTTCTTCAATCGAATCACGCGTTGTACCAGCAATATTTGAAACTATTGCTCGCTCTTCTCCTAAAAGTTGGTTTAACAAAGTCGATTTCCCCGTATTTGGAGATCCAACAATTGCAACAGGAACACCATTTTTAATGGCATTTCCAAGTTCAAAAGATTGAATTAATTTAAGAATGTAAGAAATTACTTCTGAAACCAAGTTTTTTAATTGT
This sequence comes from Chitinophaga pinensis, assembly GCA_945870115.1. Classification (GTDB taxonomy): domain Bacteria; phylum Bacteroidota; class Bacteroidia; order Flavobacteriales_D; family Crocinitomicaceae; genus M2408. The sequence goes on from CAMBRH010000116.1 coordinate 5,886, forward strand.
GTTCGATCAGCAAATTCTACATCTTCTTCCGCAAAATCCAACTCTAATTCTACTAAAGAAGCAAAATTGATTAATTTTTCTCGCAAATCTCGCAACTCATTGGAGAATTTTCCACGCATTTGATTGATTGCCAATTCATGCGATTTTTTGGATTCAGAAGCAATTAAATCTGCAACCGCTTCCGCTTGAGATAAATCCATTTTTCCATTCAAAAAAGCCCGCATCGTAAATTCTCCTGGGTTAGCCAAACGACAACCTGATTGAATTAACAAAGAAAGTATTTCTTGCTGAATAAAATTTGAACCATGACAAGCAATTTCAACGGTGTTTTCACCCGTAAAACTTTTGCCTTTGTGCAAAACTGTCACTAAAACTTCGTCTAAAATTGACTGATCTTTTTGAATTATTTTTCCAAAATGAACAGTATGAGATTCTACTTCGGAAATTGATTTGGAAAAAATTTTATCTGTAATTTCAAATGCATTTTCGCCAGAAATACGAATAACTGCAATTCCTCCAATTCCTGGAGCAGTAGATAAAGCACAAATTGTTTCAGAAGATAAAAAAGACACTTTTTAAAGAATTAAAAATGAAGAGTTAAGAATTAAGAATGTGTAACATCGATTTTATAAATCACGCTTTTTAAGCACTTGAAAAGCAATCACAATAAAAATAATCATGTAAATGATTGAAAGAATAATGATTGAAGGTAATTCCATGATAGGAATGACTTCTCCAGTTCCCTTAGTTGCTTGTTTGATAAATTCCTCCATAAATGGAATTGGAGTCAATTTTGAAAAAACATTCAAAGGGAAAAATTGATAAATAATTTTAGGTAAAAATGCTCCAATTATTGTTTCAAAAAGAAAAGATAAGATGAAAAATAAAATTGACATTGCAGATTTTTTCACTAATACTGCGAAGAAAAATGCAAAACTAAAATAACACAAAGTTTGAATGAAATAAATAAAAATAAAGTGTGCATTTTTATACAAATCGATCTCAACAGAATTAATCATTCCATATATAAAAGCAATAATAGCAGTAAAAATAGTTACTACCAATGATACCAATACAATAATCATGTATTTACTTAAAATTGTTTCTTTCTTCGAAAGTCCATCAATAATATTTTGCTTTAAAGTTCTATTTGTAAATTCATTACACGTAATGATCACAATAATTACTCCCATCAAAACATTAAAATAACTGGCACAATAAGTTGTAAATTTCCAAACCAAAGGAAAAGACCAAAAATCTTTAGAAGTTGGTAAAAATGGTAAATTTGTATGTCCTAAAATATAACCTAAACTATAGATTAGTAAAGGAACCATGACCATATAAATCAAAAAGATAACTTTGATTGAAGTTAATTTTCGCAACTTCGCAAATTCGATGCTTAAAAGGTATTTCATATTGTTGAGTAAAAATATTATAAATAATGAGTTCAGGTTTTGACAAGCTAAATCAACTTTTTATTAATTAAATTGTTTTTTTATGTTAATCAAGTCTTGGAGCGAAGCGGTCTTTTGTCTTGAAGTCTTTTGTCTGATTTAGTTAAGCTTTAATGATTTCTAAAAACATGGACTCTAAATTTTTTCTATGTTCGCGAATTGAAGAAAGGTAAATTCCCAATCCTGCCAATTCTTTGTTCAAATTTGCTGGATCATAATCATCAGAAATTGCGACTAACAATTCATCTTCTTTAATACTGATGAATTTAACAGCTGAAATTCTCTCTACAGCATTTTTAAGTTCTGATAAATTAGCAGATTTCAGCATCAAAAGTCTTTCTTGTGTCATTACTTCTGAAAGTTCACCTATTTGCAATAGTTTTCCTTTACGTAAAATTGCAACATGCGTGCACACTTTTTCGATTTCATCTAAAATATGAGAAGCAATTATAATTGTTTTTCCTGTAGAAGCAATTTCTTTAATTAAATCTCTGATTTCTGCAATTCCTTCTGGATCTAAGCCATTTGTTGGCTCATCTAATACCAACACCTCAGGATCATTCAACATGGCCGAAGCAATTGCCAAACGTTGCTTCATACCCAAAGAAAATGTTTTAAACTTTGATTTTTTGCGTTCAAAAAGATTCACTCGTTTCAAAACTTCATCAATTCGATCGTCGTAATCTGTCATTCCCTTTATTTTCGCAACAACAACTAAATTGTCAAACGGATTCAAATAAGGATAAAAGTTTGGTGTTTCAAGTAAGGCTCCGATATTTTTGCGATTTTCATCTTTTGCTCCATTATTAAACCATGAGAAATTTCCACTTTCTTGGCGTAAAACACCTAAAAGAATCCCTAAAGTAGTTGTTTTTCCACTTCCATTTGGTCCAAGAAGTCCGAAAACTTGCCCTTTCTTAACTTGAAAACTCAAGCTATCTAAAGCGACAACATCCTTGTAAACTTTGCGTAAATTATTGATTTCTAAAATGATTTCTTCCATATTATTTCAAATAGTTGACTAAGTTAAAATTAATTTCTAAACAATTTATTTTTTTACCATTTTTTGTTTAATAAAACTTCTGTTGCTCCTTTTCCATATTCCAAATAAGAAGCATCGTGGTATTGAATAAATTCTTGATTATCCAAATAAGTTCGGATTTCATTTTTCAATATTCCCTCTCCTACTCCATGAATTATCACAATCTTACTAATTTGATTTGCTTTTGCTCTACTATAAAATCGTTTAAATTCATTCATCTGAATTTTCATGATTTCAAAATTAGACATTCCTCGATGATTATCTGTTAAGGATTCGATGTGTAAATCTAATTCCCAAAAATCCTTATTTTCAATCGAAGATTTATCTTTTAAAATGGTATAATTTGACTTTTTTTTATGAGAAATAGAATCATCTTTCAAAGAAGGAACAATTGAATTCTCTTCAATTATTCCGTGAATTTTTGCTAAATCAGCGATGTTATAAATCTGATCAAAACCATCGTCATCACTTAATCTAACTTGTGATGAACTGATAATTTCTTCAATTTTCCCACCTCCTTTTTCATAAAGAAATGAAACTTTTTCGCCTACTCTAAAATGACTCATTTTAATTGAATTGATTGTATATTAAATAATTATGCTGATAAATAAAAAATGCTTTTCGAAATGTTTTATTGAAATTATATTAAAAACAACAAATTAGACAAGCATTAAAGTAAAGAACATTTTCTATATAAATTCATTATTTCCTTCGCAAGCCTACAAAAATTTACTTTCTTTTAAAAATCTCAATCAATTCACCATTCTTAGGTCCCCAAAACTTAATATTTTGAGGCATTTTAAACCTATTGTCATCTGACAAAGCTTCAACCTCAGCAGCGTTTTCATATAGAATTGTTCGTACTTCTATTTTTTCTTTCGAAACAAAAATCCAATTTACTTGATTCACACCTTCTGCATCACGTGTCCAAGGTTTAATGTCATCTGCTGTTCTCAAAGGTGCCCCCCAACAACCTTCACCAACATACACAATTCCTTTTTCATCATTACGTATAAAGCCTTCTGAAGAACCATCCCCTTTTGAGCTTACAATTGGCCAAGTAGTTTTACAAGTATGTGAATCATTCTCTAAACATAAACGGACATTAGGATATTGCTCAAAAAGTGGAACGAAATTTTCATATTGCGTTTCCATTTCTTTTTTTGCCGCAACATGAGCCCTAATTGGTCGGTGATATTGTGGCAATTGCCAATGGTAATTTGCGTGTTCTTTTAAGCTTTGTCTCAAAAACATTTTTTGTGCTCCGATCTTTAAAATTTCGGAATTTAAAGAAATTACATTTAACAAATCGCCACCAAAAGTGGTTGAATAACAGATATTTGATGTAGGAACATCAAACAAATCATTCATTACCATATTCGTAACTTCATGATTTCCACGTGTAACAACCATTGGAGCAATTCTTCCATCCGCAGGAATGGTCGTTTCCCAATCATCAAACCAGTCTTTCCATTGAGCCGGAATATCTAAACCAATAAAATCTCCATTAAACAAAACGGCATCTGGCCTTAATTTAGCAACAATTACATTCCCCTTTTTTCTAGTTTCTCTTCCATCTCTCGAATCTCCACCTGCAATAAATGAAATTTTTGTATCTGCAGAATTTGAAACAGTTGAAACATGGAAAATTCGAGATTTTCCTTCAGAATCTTGAATATAAAAATAATATTTCGTTGAAGGATTCAAATTTTTCAATCTCACAAAATGTGA
>CAMBRH010000117.1 GCA_945870115.1 Chitinophaga pinensis
GTCCTGAATCATTTACGTAATTCATTTCGGCATTTTTAAACAAAGCTGCTGATTGTAAAAAAGTGAATTTTCCAGCTAAATTTTCACAATTTTCTTGATTTATTTCAACTTTAATGCGTTCACAAATATCAAAATCTGATGGCCCACCAACGATAAAAACTTTTCCTTTTTGACTTAGTTTTTGTCCTAATTCGATCCATTTATGTTCAGGTAATTGCTTTGTAAACCAAACAGATGCTGGAGCTAAACAAAAATACTTTTCATTTTGGTAAACTGAAACAATTTCAAAATCTTCAGTAGATGGAAAAATTTCTGGTCTTAGTTTAGAAACTGCTCCATGATGAGCAATGCACATTAAATTGCGTTCAACTTCATGTTTTCCATTTCCAATTTCATGATCAATTTTTCTGGAAAAAAGAGAAGAAAGTGGATTTTTTTTGAATCCAACTGTTGATTTCGAACCTGAAAATGATGTTATTATTCCGGTACTTGCAAAACGATGTAAATTGATTATCTCATCGTATTTTTTAGAACGAAATAACTTGATAAAATGCAAAATTGATTTTACTTTATTTTCCTTTTTATCGAAAATAAAAACCTGATTTATATGTGGATTATTATCCAACAATGATTGATTTCCCTTTCGAACCAACACATCAATTTGTGCTTCTGGATAAATTCTTTTCAATTCAGAAAATAGGGGAGTTGCAAGAATTACATCACCAATAAAAGCTGTTTGAATTATTAAGAATTTTTTCACAGAAAAAAAATAAGTTTTTTTAAGATTTAAACAATAAAAAAAGCGACATTAAGACTTTTCATCTTAAAATGTCGCTTTTATTTTTAACATTTCATTCGAGTAATTTAAAACTCAATTTTCCCGCTTAACCAAGGTATGATTTTAGCATCCGGCTTCGGGAAGTGTGTTTTAATCTTCGAATTGCTTTTTCCTTTATCTGTCTCACGCGTTCGCGAGTTAAATCAAACTTTTCTCCAATTTCCTCTAAAGTAAGAGGATATTTTCCGTTTAATCCGTAGTAGAGTCTAACTACTTCTCCTTCTCGAAGAGTTAGGGTTGATAAAGATCTATCGATATCTTTTCGCAAAGATTCAGTTACTAATTCATTTTCAGGACTATTCATGTAAGTATTTGGCAAAACCTCATACATACTTGAAGAATTGTCATCCGTGTCACTCAAAGGTGCATCCATGGAAACATGGCGGTTTGAGTTTGAAAGCGATTGACGAATATCATCAACAGATACACCTAAGAAGTCAGAAAGTTCATCTGCTGAAGGTGGTCTTTCAAATTTTTGTTCTAATTCCGAATAAGCTCTGTTGATTTTATTAATAGTTCCAATTTTATTTAAAGGCAAACGAACGATTCTTGCTTGCTCAGCCAAAGCTTGTAAAATAGATTGTCGAATCCACCAAACAGCATAGGAAATAAATTTAAACCCTCTTGATTCATCAAATCTTTGAGCAGCTTTAATCAAACCAATATTTCCTTCATTAATTAAATCAGGTAAAGTCAAGCCTTGATTTTGATATTGTTTTGAAACTGAAACAACAAAACGTAAATTGGCTCTAGTTAATTTATTTAATGCATTCTGATCACCTTGCTTAATCAACAAAGCTAATTGAACTTCTTCGTCCGCAGAAATCATGTCCTCTCGACCGATTTCTTGCAAGTACTTATCCAAAGAAGCGTCTTCTCTGTTAGTTACTTGTTTGGTTATTTTTAGCTGTCTCATGTTTTTGGTTTTTGTTAGCGGTGAACCTTTTACAATTATAGAACGATTAAAGGTACTAAATAGTTGGTTATGAATTGTATTAAAATATGTTAAATGAATATTGCATGTATTTTTATGTTTAAATCTAATATATGAATGAAAATTTACGAAAAAGTTACATATAAATTTTGAAAAAGATTTAAAGTGTATTAGGTTTTGATTAAAAGTACCTTTTAAAGACGTAAGACTTTTAGACAAAAGACGTAAGACTTTGATTTTAGCAGATACATTTTTTTAATTATTTAGAGAAAATTAGGTTTTAAGACACAAATGGTTGTTTAATTTCAACTTAGAAAAAAGTTTTTGTTTTCAAGGAGATTATATACTGACATTTTCATGTTTTAGTCTTTTTTCTAATTCATCTTTCTTCATTTTCCATTCTTAATTTTATTTATCTTTGTAAAAAAAACAGTATGTCAGAAATTCCAAAAAGAAAAATTTTATTTGTTTGCTTGGGAAATATTTGCCGATCGCCTTTAGCAGATGGAATTCTAAGAAGAAAAGTAGTTGAAAACAAATTAAATTTTGAAGTTGATTCTTGTGGAACAGCCGCTTATCATGTTGGCGAAAAACCTGATTCTCGCATGATTCAAACTGCTAAAAATCGTGGAACAGATATTTCTTTTTTAAGAGCAAGGCAATTTACTAAAGCTGATTTCGATTATTTTGATTCCATTTTTGTGATGGACAAAGAAAATTACAAAAATATCATTGCTTTAACAACTAACGAAAGTCAAAAAGAAAAAGTTAAATTGATTTTAAATGAAATAAATCCTAATAATAATGATGAAGTTCCGGATCCATATTATGGTGGACAAGAAGAATTTGAACATGTTTATGATTTACTCGATTTAGCTACAGATAAGATTTTAGGACATTAAGATTTTAAGATATCAAGACCGTGATTTTTGTGCATTTGAATTAAGTTTATATTAATTAGTACTGAGTATATCAAAAATTCTTAATTTTGACATTACTTTTATTTCATTTTACCAAATTCATAATTCATCACTTATAATTCATCATTAAAATGACTCACTTACAAAAAACAATTTTACTGACGGGAATGATCACAATTTGCATTGGAATTATTCTTGGAGCTTTTGGAGCACATGGTTTGAAAGGTAGAATTTCAGCTGAAAAAATTATTTCTTTTGAAACTGGAGTAAAATATCAAATGTATCATGGTTTAGCATTTTTATTACTGGCTTTATTGTTACCAAATTTTGATTTCTCTGTAAAATATGCTTTTTATTTCATGTTAATTGGAGTGATTTTGTTTTCAGGATCCATCTATTTACTCGCAGTACAAGATATATTAAAACTTTCTATTGGAAAAATTCTAGGGCCAATTACTCCTTTTGGAGGATTGTTTTTAATTATTTCTTGGCTACTTTTAATTGTTAATTTGTTTAAACAAAAAATTTAAATGAAAGTTACCTTATTAGGATCTGGAACTTCACAAGGTGTTCCAATTATCGCTTGTGATTGTCATGTTTGTACTTCAAAAGATCCAAAAGACAATCGATTGCGCTGTTCCGTTTTAATTTCTTTTGGTGATGAAAATTACGTGATTGATTCTGGTCCTGATTTTCGCCAACAGATGCTTCGTGAAAAAGTAAAATCTTTGAATGGTATATTATTTACCCATGAGCACAAAGATCATTTAGCAGGTTTGGATGATGTTAGAGCGTTTAATCACAAGGACAAAAAACCAATGGAGATTTATTGTGATTCAAATGTTCAAACTGCACTTCATCGTGAATTTCATTACGTTTTTCATGAGAATAAATATCCTGGAATTCCAAAATTAAATATCAATCTGATTGATAAAAATAGATTCACTTTACCAAATGGAATAGAAGTGCAACCAATTGAAGTTTTACATTACATACTTCCTGTTTTAGGATTTCGAATTAAAAATTTCACCTACATTACAGACGCAAAAACAGTTTCAGAAGAAGAAAGACAAAAAATTCGTGGAACAAAAATCTTAATTATTAATTGTTTACATGAATTTGAACACGTTTCACACTTTAACTTGAAAGAAGCATTAGAATTTATTGAAGATATAAAACCTGAAATCACTTATCTAACGCATATCTCACATTATTTTGGGACTCATGAAGAAATAATGAAAAAACTTCCAGAAAATGTATTTCCAGCTTACGATGGTTTGAGTTTTGAAGTTTAGTTTTTATTGATTCTTATATTTCCCCTCTTTTTGTTTTAAATTGATTGAATTGTTTTGAAATTTTGAGACAAAAAAAACCTCCCGAATCGAGAGGTTTTACTAATGTTTATGTCAATTGTTTTATAAATGAATTACTTCACCATATGCAGCTGCAGCAGCTTCCATAATTGCTTCAGACATTGTTGGGTGTGGGTGAACAGTTTTAATTAACGCTTCACCAGTTACCTCTAATTTTCTGATTGCAACAATTTCGGCAATCATTTCAGTAACATTTGCACCAATCATGTGAGCACCAAGTAATTCACCATATTTTGCATCGAAAATTAATTTCACAAAACCATCTTTTGCTCCAGCAGCACTTGCTTTTCCAGATGCTGAGAATGGGAATTTCCCTATTTTAATGTCTAAACCTTTTTCTTTCGCTTGTTTTTCTGTTAAACCAACAGAAGCAACTTCAGGTGAACAATAAGTACAACCAGGAATATTTCCATAATCCAACGGTTCTGGATGATGTCCAGCGATTTGTTCTACACAAATAATTCCTTCAGCAGAAGCAACGTGAGCTAAAGCAGGTCCAGGAACAATATCGCCAATTGCATAATATCCAGGGATATTTGTTTGATAATATTCATTTACTAAAACACGACCTTTATCTGTTGCAATTCCAACTGTTTCAAGTCCTAAATTCTCTAAATTAGTTTCGATTCCAACTGCTGATAAAACAACGTCACATTCGATTTTTTCTTCTCCTTTAGCAGTTTTAATTGTAACAACACAACCCTTTCCTGAAGTATCTACTGATTCTACAGAAGAATTTGTCATTATTTTAATTCCTGCTTTTTTCAATGATTTTTCTAATTGCTTTGAAACTTCTTCGTCTTCAACAGGAACAATATTTGGCATAAATTCAACAACTGTAACTTCTGTTCCAATTGCATTATAAAAATAAGCAAACTCAACACCAATCGCACCAGAACCAACAACAACTAATCTTTTTGGTTGTGTTTTTAAAGTCATAGCTTCACGATAACCAATAATTTTTTCACCATCTTGTGGTAAATTTGGCAATTTTCTTGAACGAGCGCCAGTTGCTAAAATCACACCTTTATCAGCTGTAAATTCTGTTTTAGTTCCGTCTTCAGCTGTTACGATAACTTTTTTTCCAGCTGCGACTTCACCATGACCTTTTAGAACATCAATTTTATTTTTTTTCATTAAAAATTGAATTCCAGCAGACATTCCGTTTGCAACACCACGACTTCTTTCGATCATTGCTCCAAAATCAGCAGAAGCACCTTCAACTGTGATTCCATAATCTTTGGCATGTGTTAAATATTCATATACATTTGCACTTTTCAACAAAGCTTTTGTCGGAATACATCCCCAATTTAAACAAATTCCACCTAAAGATTCCTTCTCAACAATTGCAGTTTTTAAACCTAATTGAGAAGCTCTAATTGCAGTAACATATCCTCCAGGACCACTTCCGATAACAATAATGTCGTAATTCATATAACTCTTATTTTTAATGTCAATATTTATTTTGCGAAGTTAAATAATTTTTATGGAATAGTTAGAATTTTGGTTTAAAATCAATAGACAAAATATTCGTACGGCAAATGACTTATTTTGTAAAAAATATAAAAAAGACTTTAATTTTATTTTTATATTTGTTGAATAATCAATTAATAAAAAGAAATCATGAAAACTAAAATTCAGTTATTTGCGCTATTCTCATTAATCTTCACTGGTTTTTTATCTGCTCAAACACCTCTTCAAACACCTGTAAATGACATAAGCTTGATGATTGATGGCGAATATGGAAACAATGGTTTAGGGGTGGCCTATGATAAATTTAAAAACATTTATTATACTGTTTTTGCTGGGAATGCAAGTTATCCAATTGAAGTGCATGACGCAAAAGGTAAATCAATTTCTTCATCTGAAATAGGTGCTGATTTAAGGGGTTTTTGGTTAAATCCAAGTTCTGGAAATTTAGAAGGCATTTTGTATGATAACGCTGGTTCATGTAGTTTTAAACTAAATCAATATGGATTTCCAACAGGAATTGAAATTGATAATTTTTCATACGGAATGGAAGGAAATGATGTCACATGTTTTAATAATGGGAAAGTTTATTTCATAACTTACGATGGAATAAAAGTTTTTAAGAAAGGAAAGAAAAAAGGAAAAGTGATTAAAAATTCACAAGTATTTTTAGATAATAATGTTTATAATCCAAAAAGTATTTTTCATACTGGAATAAAAGGTTTTGAGTTGGGAGTTTACAATCACGCTGATTCAAAAGTAGTTTTGATTAATGAAAAGTCAGGAAAAATTGTTTCAGAAATTTCTATTCCTTTTTTGGATCATAATTATGAGGATTTAGAAAATTTCAATGTTGGATTCGCAAATAATCATTTCTTCTTATTTAGTAAAAATGATAGAACTTGGTTTGGATTTAAGATATTTTAATTAGACATAAGACTGCAAGACATAAGACGAAAGACTTCGATTAATGTAGGTGCAGAATTTAATTTGAGAAGACTCGAGAATAAAGGACTTCTTTTTGTCCTAAAATTTAACTGTTTTAAAACAAACAGATATATTTGTAGAAAACTTTTTTATGAAAATCTTCATAGTTTTATTTGTATCACTTTCAACAATCCTTTTTTCATGTAAAAAGTGGGGTACGAAAAAAACTTCTGTAAATGGAAATGTGGTTAACATTTCAAATGATTCAACAGTGAGCGGTCTAATGGTGGAATTAAGTTACAAGTTCTTTGATGGAAGTGATTATTCTATTGAAGAAATAACAACTGATGAGCATGGAAATTTTTCATTTGAATTTGATGCTGAGAAAGATAAGGAGTATAAAATATCAGTAAGATACCTAAACTACAATGAAGTAACACCGGAAAGTTCTGATTATCCAAAAATAAAGAATTCTAGTAATGTAATTATTGGGGAACAAAACTTTGTAACTCTTGCTGTTGCAAAAAAAATAGGTTTATCAATACATCTTTCAAAGTTAGATTCTACGCCAGAAATTTTGGATTCTATCAGGTTTAGGCATTATCATGAAAAAATAAAACCTTCAAATCCTACTTTAGAAGTTCAGTGGAAAACTTTTATTCCACAATATGATATTGAATGGACAGGTGAGAATAAGGAAATTTTTGAGGGCAAAAATATTTTTGAATATTTTTTATACAAAAATGGAGTAGAAACCTATTTTATAGACACTTCTTATGCTAAAGTTGACGAAGCTTACTCTTATTACTCCAAATTCAATAAGATAATTTACTATTAGTTGGAACCCCTAAGCTCTAAAAAACTCTGACAATAAAATCCCTGTTGCGACAGAAACATTCAATGATTCTGCTTCTCCAAATCTTGGAATTGTGATTTTATCGCTGACAAGATTTTCAATTTCTCTAGAAATTCCATTTCCTTCATTTCCTAAAACTAAAATTCCTTTTGGTGAAAGCGCTTTTTGATAAATGGATTCTCCTTCCAGAAAAGCACCATAAACAGGAAGTTTCTTCGTTTCAATGAACGATATTAAATCTTGATAAATTAAATTTACTCTAAAAATAGAACCCATTGTTGCTTGTACAACCTTTGGATTAAAACAATCCGCAGTGTTTTTTGAACAGACAATATTTTTTACGCCAAACCAGTCTGCTAGTCTAATTATTGTACCTAAGTTTCCTGGATCTTGAATTTCATCTAAAGCCAAATAAAATTCATTCTGGGAATTAATATTTTCCGTTAAATTCCATTTTTTACAGACAATTAAAACTTTATTTGGCGTTTTAAGGGTAGAAATTTGAGCTAATTCTTTTTCAGTAATTTCCTCAATTTCTTGTTCAACTTTGTTTAGATCTATAAATTCTTTTGTTGCATAAATTTGTTCAATATATTCTTTCTTCAAACGAATTAATTCCAAAGCCATCTTCTCTCCTTCAACAAGAAATAAATTACTTTCATCTCTGAATTTTTTTAAATGTAAAGATTTTATTAGTTTAATTCTGTTTTTAGAAAGCATTGTTAACTTGTTTTTTACTATTTTTGTTTTTTACGAAGAATTCTTGCTTAATTACTGATTTTGTAATTATTTTTGTTCAAATTATTAAATGAAAAAATTCAAACTTACATATTTTATCTCATTCAGCATAATTCTTGTTTTATTTTCCTGTAATTTAACAAGAAATGTCCCGAATGGAAGTCATTTAGTTGATAAAAACAAGGTGATTTTCACAGATGAAAAATTGAATATTGATGATGTGACTTTAATAATACGTCAGCAACCAAACAATAAATCCTTTGGATTTCGAATGAAATTATACTTATTTAATTCAATAGATTCCGCAAAAGTTATGAAAAGTAGGTATAAGCAATATGCCAAAATTTCCAAAAAATATAAAAAGAAAAAAGCAAAACAGGATCGAATTAATACAAAAAGAATAGAAAAAGCAAAAGCAAATGGGGATTCACTTTACACTGAGCGAATAATTCCTTTCGATACGAATGATCGGAAACTTTCTTTTAGAGAATGGATCAAATTTAAAAGAGGAGAAAAACCCGTCATTTTTGACACGACAGCCTACAAAAAAACAGTTGAACAACTGAATGCTTATCTGAAGAAAAAAGGATATTACTATGGTAATGTAGTTTCTTCATATTCCGATAACGTAAAAAATCCTAAAAAACGAGAAATAACCTATACAATCAATTCTGGAAAAGGTTATATAATCGACTCTCTAAAAATTGACTGCGAAAATCAAAGTATAAAAGGGAATTATGAAAGGTATCTAAGAAAGCAAATTTACAATCCAATTGTTGGTGAAAAATTTGACACGGATTATTTAGATAATCACCGATACTTGGTCGCTAAATACATGCGAGATAGATCTTTTTATGGTTTTAGTCCTTCGAATATTACTTTCGAAGCTGATACAAATAATAGTATTAGTGACATGAAAATCACCTTAATTATTAAGTTTAGTGACCGACAAATAAAAAATGAAGGTAGTGAAGAAATTCAAACTATTCCTTTTAAAACAACCTATGTTCAGAGTGTCTATTTTCACTTAATAGATACTTCTTATGTAAAAGGAAGTTTTAAAAAGAATATGGATAAACTTGATTTAAACATATATGAATCAGCTAATTCCTCATTTTTAAGAAACCTAGATACTCTTGAATATCGAAAGATTTTATATACAAAGCACGACGTTAAAAAGAAGAAAAAAGATGGAGTAATAATTACAACAGAAATGCTCAATCCCTGGCGTTTTGCCACAATTTATTACAACGAAAAACCTGCGCTTAAGCCCGCAATGTTAGAACTTCAGAATTATTTGGAACACGAAAATACTTACAAAGATTATTACATTGATAGATCTTATAGTAGAATGATGCAATTGGATGTTTTTCAGACTATAAAAACCGATATTGTTGAAATTAAAGGAACAGATTCTATCGCTGTGCATTATTATTTAGTGCCTTCAAAAAAACAAAGTTTTAATGTTGAACCAAGATTCACCAATTCAAATGGTTTTTTAGGTTTAGCGGCTTCCCTAAATTATAACAACAAAAATTTATTTCGTGGTTCTGAAAAATTTACTGTTAGTTTTAGTGGAGGATTTGAATCTCAGCCACCAATCTTTGACGAAAATTTAGATGGTTCAAAAATTAAAAGTGCAAGTAGAAGTTTTAACACATTTGAAATTGGTCCGTCTGTAAAATTAGATTTGCCTGGTTTATTTTTACTTCGTAAAGCAACAAAATTATCCAAAAGGCATCGACCTAGAACAGTTTTATCGACAGCTTATAATTTACAAAAGCGAACAGATTTTACACGTAAAGTGTTTCAACTAAATTATTTGTGGAAATTTTACGTGGAAAAAACGCAAGTTATTCAATTTGGATTTCCTGCAGCGTCAATTAAGTTTGTCCAAATTGATCCATCAGTTTCTTTTCAAGAAAAATTAGATGCAAACAATGATTTGTTTTTAAGAAATGCCTACAGCGATCAATTTATTTGGGAAGATTTTAA
>CAMBRH010000118.1 GCA_945870115.1 Chitinophaga pinensis
TTTATTTCCTATTACTTCAATGTTTTCATTTCTTTGAACTAAATGATAAACAGTAACCAAAGAATCATAATAAATTAATCCCATTATTGAATCTGAAACAACAGGAGGAGTTACAGGTTCAAGTAATTTTTTCGCGATTTTTAAAACCCTTCCAACTGGAACTTTTGTCGAGCGCAAATTATTCCATTCCATAATTTGACTATTTGTCACTTTGTATTTTTGTGAAATTCGAGTCAAAGTTTCTCCTTTTCTCACTTTGTGAAAAACAAAATCAGCAGGATTGATGGCAACAGTTTCATTTGTGTCAAGATCGGTTTTGACTTCGATTACTTTTGGAATAATTGGTTGAGATTGTGTGCCGTAAACTTGTTTTTCAATTTTATAAAGAGAATCTTCTAAGGAAACTAATCTCCCAATTTTCATCAATGGTCCACTGATACATTGGTTTGGATAAGTTAATGGAATATAGGTCTTTTTATAGACTGGATTCAAAATTTGTATTTCTTCCACTTTCCAATCAACCAATTTAGCGATACTTTCCATGTGAACTCCGCGTGTTAAACAGATTGTATCTAATTGAGAACAATGGATTTTTGCTTCCATCGGAACTAAATTATGTTCAGCGTGATACGTCATTAAATAAGCTGCTGCGATGAAATTTGGAACATAACCTTGTGTTTCTTTTGGTAAAAATGGTCTGATTTCCCAATACGTTCGTTTATTTCCTGAACGTCGAATTGCTTTATTGATGTTTCCAGGGCCAGCGTTGTAAGCTGCAAGTGCTAAATTCCAGTCTCCGTAAATTCCATGTAATTTTTTCAAATAACGACAAGCTGCATCAGTTGCTTTCACTGGATCCATTCGCTCATCGAAATAAGAATTTTCTTTCATTCCGAACATTTTTCCAGTTCCGTACATAAATTGCCACAAGCCCAATGCTCCAGCTGGTGATTTCACTTGTGGACGTAATCCACTTTCAATCACTGAAAGAAAACGCAAATCAATTGGAATATCGTATTTCGCCAAAGCATCCTCATACATGTCAAAATATAATTTTGAGCGACCCAAAGCAATACGAATAAAACTTCTACGATTTTTAGCAAAAAAACGAATAACTGAAATCGTTGCAGGATTACAATCTAAATGAAAAGGTGATAATTCATTCATTTTTGCCAAACGTTCACAAATTACTTCATCCGTAACTTCGGGCATAAAATTCGCCTCATATTCTAAAGCATTTATGATTGAATCATAATTTGATTGATTTGCATAATCGGCATAAAATAGCTCCAACGATTGTTCTACGGTTTTCATAAAAGCTTCGCTTGAAACAGAATCTTTTACTTGAGGTTTTGGCCTTTTTGTCTGCCCAAAAAAACTATTTATGGCAATAAAAATGAATAAAAATGTTACGAATTTTTGCATAAGATAGTTTTTGCTTTAATCAAATTACGAAGAGATTAAGGATTTTTTAATAGAATTAATGTAGGCAGAAAAATCAAACATTTCTTTTTCTGCGAATGGTTTTGCCATGATGTGTAAACCATAAGGCATGTTAGTTGAGTCAACACCAAAAGGAATCGAAATCGCTGGATTTCCAGTTAAATTAGCGTGAACTGTAAAAATATCTTGCAAATACATTTGAATTGGATCTTTTACAGAATCTATTTCAAAAGCAGTTGAGGGAGTTGTTGGTGTGATGATTAAATCATAATCAGCAAAAATCTCTTGTGTTTTATTTTGTAATAATCGTCTAACTTGCTGTGCTTTTGTGTAATACGCATCGTAATATCCGTGAGAAAGAACGAAAGTTCCAGCCATAATTCTGCGTTTTACTTCCAAACCAAATCCTTCTGATCGAGATTCTTTGTAAGTTGCTTCAACTCCAACTGCATTTTTTGCTCTATGGCCATAATGTACACCATCAAAACGAGATAAGTTGGACGAAGCTTCCGCAGTTGTTAAAACATAATATGTTGGAACCATGTAATCTAAATAAGGGAAAGAAACAGCTTCAACAGTGTGTCCTTCGTTTCGTAGATTATCAAAAAGTTGATTTAAATTTTCTTTCAATTCAGCATCAATTCCTTCATTTTCAAAAGCTTCTTTGATGTAAGCGATTTTCTTTTTTGTAGAAACTTTTTCAATTTCATAAGAATGAACTGGTTTTGATGAACTGGTACTATCATTTTCGTCTTTCCCAGCCATGATTTCCAAAATCAAAGCGTTGTCTTCTAGTGAATTAGAAAAAACACCAATTTGATCAAAAGACGAAGCATAAGCGATTAATCCATAGCGACTTACTCTTCCATAAGTTGGTTTACTTCCATAAGTTCCCGTAAAAGAAGCAGGTTGACGAACTGAACCACCCGTATCACTTCCCAAAGCAACAGTGCAAAGTTTAGCAGCAACCGCAGCAGCTGAACCACCTGAAGAACCTCCAGGAACTGTTTCTTTATTCAATGGATTTTTGACAACTCCATAAGCAGAATTTTCATTAGAACTTCCCATCGCAAATTCATCGCAATTGGTTCTACCGATTATTATTGCATCTTCATCAATTAATCGTTGAAGCGCAGTTGCTGTGTATAAAGATTCGAATCCTTCTAAAATTTTTGATGAAGCTGAAACTTTATGATTTTTATAACAAATATTGTCTTTTATCGCAATCACAATTCCAGCCAAACGACCAGCGTTTCCATTTTTGATTTTTACATCAATTTCTTGCGCTTGTATTTTAGCAGAATCGGTAAAAACTTCCAAAAAAGCATTTAAATCTTTGGTTTTTTCAATTTCTGATAAATAGCTTTCAAGAATATTTAAAACAGTTACACCAGAAGACAGTGCAGTTTTGACTTCAGCAAAAGTAGAATACATAAAATCAAATTATTTTTTATCTTCAGTTGTTTTTGATACATCAGAATCAGATTCTCCTTTGGAAGCATCCTTAAATTCTTTGATTCCTTTTCCAATTCCTTTCATTAATTCAGGGATTTTTTTTCCTCCGAAAAGTAAAACTACAACAGCTAAAATTAAAACAATTTGCCACGGACCCATTACACCTAATATCATTTCTTGAAATTTTATATTTATGCAAAGGTACAAAAAATAGTGAAGTCAAAAAAGTTAAAATTTGAAAAAAGGAGATTTTAAATTTAAAAGAAAGCTTTATTTTTAAAAATTAACTTTATTTTTACAAAAATAGAATCCTTATCATAACAAAGAAATGTCAGATAAATCAATAAATTCAGCTTTTAGTTCATGGAAAATTTGGCTTGCTGTTTTGATTGGTTTGGGTTTTGCCAGTTATATGCTTTTTTCCAGTTTAAATGAAATTCATTTTGTTGAAACAAAAAGTGGGAAGGGGACACATGTTTGGGAAGATTTCAATAAAAATTCTAAAGTAGATTTGTCTGTAAAGGAAGAATTTAAACTACAAAAAAATGGAAATTACCGCATAAAAACAAATTCTGAATTTATCGCTGAAATTCCGTGGACAAAGCAAACTTTTTTCTATTTGGCTCTAGCAATTGTTTTCATGTTTGGCCGTGATTTGGCCTATATGTGGCGCATAAAAATCTTAACAAAGGATAAACTCACCTGGAAATCATCATTTTATGTTATCATGATGTGGGAATTTGCTTCTGCTTTGGCTCCTGGTGTTGCAAGTGGTTCGACGGTTGCTATGTTTATTTTGAACAAAGAAAAAATTCCTTTAGGAAAATCAACTGCAATTGTTATTGTTACAACCATGATGGATAATTTGTTTTATGTTTTGATGATTCCGTTTGTATTCTTATTTATTTCTTCAAGTGCTTTATTTCCTTCAGAAAGCGCTGTTGATAAAAGCATTGAATTTTTATTTTGGTCAGCTTATGGAATTTTCTTTCTCTTATTTTTGCTTTTATTTGTAAGTATTTTCTTTTATCCACATTTTATAAAACATTTTTTAAGTTTTATTTTCAGACTTCCTTTTTTGAAAAAGTGGAGAAATGGAGCAATAAAAACTGGAGAAGAAGTTGAAATTACTTCGAAAGAATTTAAGAAAGAAAAAATCTCTTTTTGGTTTAAAAGTTTTTTAGCAACTTTTATTTCTTGGACTTCGCGCTACATGGTTATAAATTGTATTCTCGCAGGATTTGTTTCACTAACTTTTAGTGATCATTTTTTCGTTTTAGGAAAACAATTTGTCTTGTGGCTTTTTATGCGGGTTAGTCCAACACCTGGAGGAAGTGGTGTTGCAGAATATGCTTTTGGAGAATTGATGACAACTTTCAGTGATTCGGCAATTCTTTTGGTGAGCCTTGCGATACTTTGGCGCTTAATTTCATATTTTCCTTATTTGATCATTGGCGCAATGATTTTACCAAGATGGATTAAGAAAAAACAGATTAAAAAAGTAACTACGTAAATGATTACGTTTTACTTTTTAATCAATTAAACATTATTTAAAGATTTTTCTATTTCCTCATATTCGATTTTAAAATCATCCCTTAATTTAATTAGTGGTACATAATAATCATTTAAAGTGTTTTTTGCCAATTTCATTTCTCCATTTTTTGCATAGAGGAAAGCTAGAATTACTTTTTGACTTGGTGAATTTAAGTTGTACGCACCTCCAGAATTAATTTGTTTTAATGCAGTTTGAATATTTTGCTCTAAGTCTTTATTGGAATTAAACCAATCCTCTATTTGTGTTTTTTCACTATTAAAAATTAGAGGCAAAGTTTTATTAAAAAAATATTCATTCCAATGAGAAACGCGGTAAGCTGTTTTTGTGTTTGATGTTTCAAGTGATTCTTGCCAACCTTTGGTTCGCTCAATTAATTGTAATCGTTTATGATTCGCTATAAATTTGCCCTTATTATTAACCGAAGGAATAAAGTTGAAAGAATTTCCATATTGAAAAGTTCCAGAAACACCTTTTAAAGGCACGTATTCAATTATATGTTTAATTCCATCCTGGTTAAACTCACCGCTCCATTGAAAACTTTTATCCCAATGAAATAAACCTAATCGATGTATTTGATGAGAAAGAAATTTATTCAAATTAACTTTAATAGTTTCAGCTTTTATAATATCCAAATTGGATTGATTCTCTATATTTAGGAAATTTAAAAGATTCATTTATTGTAAGATTTCAGATAAACTTCAAATTTTTAAAAACATAATAATTTACGTCCTTCTTTAGTTCATAAAGAATCTAAAATATTTTCATCCGTTTTAATTGCTGTTTTTTTCCAATTTTTCTTCAATAAGAAATAAAACAACCAAGCACCAAAAATTCCGAAAGGAATAAACATTAATCCTAAAACAATTTCTGGTAATTCTAAAATGGATGTTAAACCAAGTAAAGCAATTATTATTCCTCCAAGAAAAGCAAACAAAAAGTAAAAAACATAATAAGAAACAATTCCTAAAATAGCAAAAAGCCATTTGTTTTTATTGAAATCATCAGCAAGATTGTAAAAATATCTTCCTATAAATAGATTAATAATAGACCTAACATAAAAGTTGATTTTAAGAATAAGTAATAATTTATAGAGCTAATGATTTATTCTATTTCAACACGGATTACTTGATAAATTTCATTGGTAACTTTATCCAAAACGTATACTAATAAGTGCATGTTTGCAGGATTGAACTGACTTGGAATTTTGTATGAATAGTCCAAATAATATTTTCCATTTTCCTTTTTATAAGTATCAGTTAATGTTCTTCCAAAAGCATTTCCATCAATGCAATTTCGTTGCACATTGTGGTGAACATAATTCAATGAATCACCAATTGGGGATGGAAATAATTGCGGTTTTACAATTGAATCTTCCATTAAGTATACAACTTGCGCTAAATCATTGGAAATTGTTCCAATTTTTTCTACTTCTGTGTGTAAATAAAATCCTTTTGTTTGGTCGTAATAATTCAACTTTGCTTGTATGTTAATTTTCAAATCATTTGCTAAAATCAAACTATTTACAGAGTTTTCCCAAGATTGTGGTTCAATCGTATTTTGACCATTCACAGGAAATCTACTGATTGCACCAAATGGATTTCCTACAAATGCTGAACCTGAAACAGTTGTTCCAAAATATGTTCCAATTGCCAAGCCTTGCGGATTTGTAAAATCGTGCAAATATTCTGGCGCATGAATTTCTTGAAAAGATCCAATTCCAGTTGGACCTGTATGAATTGCAGCAACGAAAACCCTTCCTTCATTCGCATGCTCAAGATCTTCTGCCAAAGCACCTGCTGCAGGACAATAAATACATTTGTGACCAGTAAAATCTTCAATTAATACATTTCTATTTGTATTCGTATTTGCTGAAAATGTGGGCCAAACAGTTGATTCATATTCTGACCAATTTCCAGGATAAATAGTTGTGTCTAAATCTATACTTGGTGGATAAGGATGTTCAACTTTATCGCAAGAAGTAAAGATAAAAAGAATTAAACCTAAATAAAGTAAGTTTTTCATAATTTGTAATTTTATGTATTAACGTGATAAAAGAAGATTATTTTATTCAATATATTTATAATTCTTCATTTTTCACTTTTAATTCTGCATTCTGTTAAAAGCTCTGAGTGAATGAAAAAGTTAAGCCATTTGAAGCTGGAACAAATCTACAAACCCCTCCAACGCAAAATAACCCTGCTCTTTGTCTACCATAAGAAAAAGTCAATCTTGTGGATTCTTTCACGTATCCTACTGTTCCAATAATATAATGTATTTGAAGTTTTTCGTTTGGATTTCCATAATTGTATTGATCCATTATTCCTAGAAATAAATGCGAGCCAAAATTATATTCAACAACCGCAGTAGCCCAATTTCCTTTGTCTTTTTCGGTAAATAAAGTTTGAAGTTCTGTTCTTATCGAATGTTTAGCATTAAATTTATATCCTGTTTCTAAAATCGCAATATTTGAATGAATAATTCCTTTTGCATCACCCGTAATTTTTGCTACATCATTGTTAATTGAAATATTGTAATAACTCAAAATAAAATTCAATTTTTTATTCATTTTTCTTGTGATACTCACATTAATATCTCTCCAGTATAAACTATCACTT
Organism: Chitinophaga pinensis; assembly: GCA_945870115.1. Classification (GTDB taxonomy): domain Bacteria; phylum Bacteroidota; class Bacteroidia; order Flavobacteriales_D; family Crocinitomicaceae; genus M2408. Next base: position 7,069 of record CAMBRH010000118.1, read on the forward strand.
AAATCAAAAGGTTTTGCCGAATAAGTTACTCTATTGGAGTCAACTTCATATTGTGTGGTTTTATGTTGCATTGGTCTGTATGCATTTGAAATATTAGCATTGATAGATGTACCATATTTTCCACCTAACTTTTTTCCCCAATTTTTTTCTTTTGGTAAAGTATAAACTATTTCCGCTTGAAAAGCAACTTCTCCCAACGGTTGAGTAGCGTATGGATAAAGGGATGCAACTAAATTATAAGAATGCGTTTTATTCATCGCTGGCAAATAGTTAATAAAAACATCTTGTAAAGCCTTTGTTCTATCCGAACGAAAACTCATGTTATCAACAGATTTAGCAGAAATCAATAAACCAAAACCTTTTTTTGTATAGCCAAAATTGGCTATAGCTGCATGACCAGGATTATAAATATAAACATTGTCGGCAGAAGGATCATTGTCTTTCATAACGTATTCTCCATCTAAAGTAAACTTACCATAACGTAATTTTACACGACCTCCATAAAGTCCAACATTTTCAGGTAAAATAAAAGTTTCATTATCGTCCGCTTGATATTTGCTTACCAAAGAAGTTCCCAGTACAATATTTAATTTTTTATTTTTTAAAAAACCAATAAATTCATTTAACGGAAATTCTGTGTCAAAACCTCTAACAATTCCTTCAGCATGAACGATTTGACCATTTTGAAATGACAAACGTTGTTTTCCATAAACACCTTTTAGGGTAATTCCTTTGTATAGATTTAGTTTTAATCTAAATCCATCAAGTAAATTATCATATCCTAAAGCTCTGTCCTCATAAGCTCTTAGTGCAATTCCAGAACCAAATTGCTCGTAAAAAGAACCAATTGTTACATCCACAAATTTATTTTCATAACCAATGTAACGCATTCCAATTCCAGTTCCATCAAAACGATTTGGATAACCTTGAATTCTTGGTAAATATGATTCAAATCTTGCTCCAGCTTTAAAATTTCCCTTTGTTATAAAAACATTCATGTAGGAATTTAGCAAGGCTTTTTCAGCTGGTTCATTTGCGCCAATTAAGGTATCTTCATTCAAATATTGAAACTGACTTTCGATGTTTCCTGTAATGTTTAAATCATTGTTTTGCGAAAAATCATAAAATGATATTGCTGTACTGAAAATTAGTAAGGATATTTTTTTTATTGTCATATTACAGTGATTTCAAATTACAGATTATTTATTCGTAGATAAAAGGCATGCCTTGTATCTACGAATAAATAATTTGCAATCTGTAATTTATGTTTAATTACTTTTTTTTACTAATTTCAATAATTCTTGATGCAATAAATCTTCATCTCCAGGAGAATAACTATTGTGCGAATAAACGATATTACCTTCAGTATCAACTAAAAAGGTGTGCGGTACATTGTTTACGCCCATTGCTCTTTTGAAATCCGCATTTGAATCCATCAAAACCATATAATCCCAAGCTTTTCCATTTACGTAAACAGGAACTGAATTTTTTGTTTTTTCATCATCTATCGAAACAGCAACTAAGGTAACGCCAGTTTCCTCAACCCAATCTTGGTAAACTTCATGAATAGTATTTAGTTCTCTTTTACAAGGAGCACACCAAGTTGCCCAAAAACTAAAAATAATTGGACCTTTTACTCCTAATTCTGCGGTATTAATATCGTTTCCTTCCATATCTTTCAGTTTTACCGAAGGAAGATGTTTAACATTTTCTGTATGAGTTTCTTGTGCTGAAAATTGTGTTGAGATAGCTAAGAATAAAATTCCAAAAAAAAGTGTTTTCATATTTTATAAATTAATTTGTTTCGTGATTTAGCATAACAAATTTGTTACCACTTTTCAAAAGTAGTACATTTTACCATTACAAATCATGCTTTTTTTAAATTAACTCTTGCATTCCTACTTTTGTAAAATGTAAATTTTAAATTGGTAAATTTCAATTTTTCTGACTGTTTTAGCTCTTTTTTAAAATTAGTTAATTGAAATCTTATACTTTTTTCTTTAGAAATAATTGTTTTTTGGTATATTTTTTTCTATATATTTGTACATATAATTTAAAAAACAAAAATCATGATAAAAAAAATACTTTTCATTGGATGTTTTTCATTCGTTACTTCTCTTAGTTTTTCTCAAACTACAGAAATGACTTTGGAAGGAACAACTACTAATATTTCTGGAACTGTTCATACTGTAACCATTACAAATGGTGATGAACAAATTATCGATATTTTAGCGTATAACTTAACTGGTGGTGACAAATCTTGGAAAGTTACTCGCAAAAGAATTACACCTTCACCATTGGATTGGTCAGATTATTTATGTTGGGGAGAGGAAGGTGATCCATTTGGAGGTACCTGCTATCCAGCATCAGCAATGAATATGACAACTTGGAGTTCAGGAGGAAAAATGATTGCAAATAATGCAGCAGGTTTAATTGCAATACACATTAATCCTAGTGATTTGGTAAATGGTTCTTGTCATTACAGATATTATGTTGGTGAATACGAAGACACTCCTGAAGATTCTGTAGATGTTTTAGTAACTACAACTACTTTAGCAGTGAAAGAAATTAAAGCAAATTCTCCTGTTTTAACAACTTATCCAAATCCAGCGGATAATTCTTTAACAGTAACTTTACAGTCAAATCAAACTGAAGGTTCGATTAAAATGACTGATGTTTTAGGAAAAGTTGTTTTGGAAGAAAGAATTTCTGGCTCAAGAAAGTTTGATGTGGAAGAATTTAAAAACGGAGTGTATGTCTTGGTTTTAACATCAAATGGTGTAAGTACTTCTAAAAGAGTTGTGATTAGACATTAATAATATCTCAAAAAAAATTGAAGCCATTTGTTAATTCAGATGGCTTTTTTTGTGCTATAGTTCAAATTATTATCGTTAATCTTTTTTTGAACTATCGTTCAAATTATC
>CAMBRH010000119.1 GCA_945870115.1 Chitinophaga pinensis
TTTCCTTCTTTTATTTTCTTTATTGCAAAAAAAGCGTCACCTTTTTGGGCTAACATTTCACCTTTTAAAACGTTATCGTTTACAACAAGTTCCTCTCCAATGATTAATTTTTCAATCGCTTCATCGTACTTTTTTTCTTGAATTGCTGAAATTCCAAAAAATAAATAAACTTTACTAATTGCTGGAAAATATTCCAAACATTTTTTGGCATCTAAATATAAGTTTTTGTAATCTTGGTTTTGGTATTCCATGATCAAAACTTGTTCCCAAATTGCAAATTTTGATTGATCTAATTTAATAGCCTCCTTAAAATCAATTAAAGCTTCTTTTTCTTTTAGTTCTTTTAAGTAAAAATCTCCTCTCAGTGTAAAAACTCTTGCGTCACTTGAATATTTATTAACCAAAATATTAGCCATTTCCATCATTTCTGGGTCCAATTTGAATTGTGTTTCGAACATACTTAAAAGTATTTTCACTTTTGTATCTAAGACAACATCATCACAGGAAAACGCTTTAATTAATTCTTCGTAAGATTTTTTTCTATCCGCTTTATGATCGTAATATTGCGCCAAAGCCATGTGAGCATTACCATTATTTGGTTGTGCCTCTGCAAGTTTAATTAAATAAGAAAAAGCTTTTTCATCTTCCTTTTTATCAAAATAATAATCGACCAAATTAGCTAGAAGTTGTGAATCATCAGGGAATAAAACCAAGCATTTTGTAATTTCGTTTACTGCTTTTTCCTCTTGTTTAATTCTCATATAAAGTTTAAACTTCTCTACACTTAATTCTGGATTCATTCCAACTTCATTTTCGAGTTTGTCCAAAACCTTCACTGAACCAGCAATATCATTCGACCTCATCAAAGATTCTGCATAGGAAAAAAGCCAATCAATGTTATTTGGCTCTAATTGCGCTAATTTTTTAAATATTTTTGTTGCTTCTTTGTAATCTTTAGCTTCAAAAAGCATGTAAGCATATTCCTGCAAATACCATTTATTAGATGGATCTAATTCAACAGCTCTTTTTATGACAACACTTGACTTTGCTAGTTGTTTTGTATCTAAATACAACTCAGATAGCGCAAAACACACAGCATCGTCATTCGGATTTACAAGTAAACATCCTTCAAGTGCTGCAATTGCTTGAGGTAATTGACCTTTATGTTTAAGCCTTAAACCCTCATGAAATTTTTCAATGTATGGATAATCAGCCTTAGAGAACGTTGCTTTTTTATCCACAGCATTTTTACTAGTACCACAAGAAACCATTATTAGAATAAATAGCCCATAAAAAAAATTTCTCCAGATCTTTTTCAACTTATAAAAATTTAAAAATTAATCAATTACAGAATAATCACTCATACTAATATCTCTAGCAATTCCATTGTATTTGGCAAAATTACCGACCATTGAATCTATAATGACAGCGTTTTCAATGGCTGTATTTTTCTGCAAGATACTATTTTTTATAATACTAGAATTGATTTTTGAATTTTCGCCAATAGAAACGTGAGGTCCAATGACAGCATTTGAAATCTCGACATTTTCTCCAATAAAACATGGAGGAATAATAATTGCATCAATTAATTTTACAGAATAATGAACTAAATCACGCTTTTTTTCCAAATCATATTCCAAAACGCGTTGATTTGTGAAAACTGTAACTTCTTTGTTACCGCAATCTAACCATTCATCTACTTTCCCTGGTTTAAATTTATTTCCTTTTTCAGTTAATCTTCTCAAAGCATCAGGAAGTTGATATTCTCCACTTTTAATCACTTTGTTATCAATTAAATAATTTAATTCAGTATGTAAATCTTCTCCACTTTTGAAATAGTACACACCAATCATTGCTAAATCAGAAACAAAGGTTTGAGGTTTTTCAACAAAATCAATAATATCTCCACTTTGGTTCATTTTCACAACACCAAAAGATGATGGATCTTCAATTTGTTTTACCCACAAAATTCCATCAACAGTTGGGTCAATTTTAAAATCTGCTTTAAACAAAGTATCCGCAAAAGCAACAACAACTGGTCCTTGTAACAATTCTTTTGCGCATAAAACCGCATGAGCAGTACCCAAGGCTTCCGTTTGATAAAAAATCGAACCTTTAGCTCCTAATTTTTCTGCAACTTCAATTAATTCTTTTTCAACTTCAGCACCAAAATCTCCTATTACAAAACCAATTTCTTCAATTTGTTCCGAGCAAACAGATGCGATATCTTCAACCAAGCGGTGAACAATAGCTTTTCCACCAACAGCAATTAAAGGCTTTGGAGTTGTTAAAGTATGTGGACGAAGACGACTTCCACGTCCTGCCATTGGTATGATTACTTTCATTTAATTCTTCTTTATAATTTTTTACTTTTTTCCGGTACTTCCAAATCCACCTTCTCCTCTTTCAGATTGATTTAACTCAACAGTTTCAATCCATTTTGCTTGTTTAACTTCTGCAAAAACCAATTGAGCAATTCTATCACCGTCGTTTATTTCAAAATTTTCATTTGAAAGATTCACTAAAATTACACCTATTTCTCCACGATAATCTGCGTCAACAGTTCCAGGTGAATTTAAAACGGTAATTCCATTTTTAAAAGCCAAACCACTTCTTGGTCGGACTTGAGCTTCAAATCCTTGCGGAATTTCTAAAAACAAACCTGTTTTTACTAATACTCTTTCTAAGGATTTTAGTTCAATTTTTTCAGAAATATTAGCTTTTAAATCCAAACCTGCTGCACCAGTAGTTTCATACCTTGGTAAATCGTGTTTAGAATTATTAATGATTTTTACTTCCATCTTCTTTTATGATAGCAGATTGGCAGATTACAAATTTCAGATTGCTTCGCTTCCGAAAAAATTTTCTTGGAAGCGAAGCAATCTGAAATCTGCCAATTTGTAATTTGTAATCAGCAAAATTACTTTGCTTTTGCTTTAGAGATTATTTCATCCGCTTGTTTAACATAAGCAGGATCTTTATCGGCTTCAGCCAATTTTTTAGCAATTTCAGCTGTTTCAATAGCACCTTTATTATCTTTTAACTCAAATTGAATTTTAGCTTTCAAAACCGCTGACCAATATGCCGTTGGATTTAATTCAAATGCTTTTGTAGCCCATTCAAGTGCTTTTTTCAAATCTTTTTTGTTATCAAAATAATATTGTGCTGATTGGTGATAAGGTCTTTTATCCTGTGCCATCGCAGCTTCAATATTTTTCATCAATTTTTCATCAATATCAACTGTAATATCAAAAGAAACTTTTGTATTCTCCCATGTAATATCAGTTGTTAATTGTGTTGTTTTTGTATTTGAAAATTGTATTGTAAACGTTTCAACAACATCGGATAATTTCTGCGTTTTAACTAAAATTCGTGCAGCATCTAAAGAATCATTATATCCATCAGATCCCCAAAGCGTCAAATCTTTATTGAAAATAATTGTCCATTCATCTTTTGTTGGAATTGTATAAACTGAATAAGTTCCTGCTTTTAAAGCACTTCCATTTACTTTAACATCTTCTGTAAAAGTAATTTTTGAAGAAGCATTTGCACCAGTTCTCCAAAGTTCATTAAATGGAACAACATCACCAAAAACTGTTCTGTTATTTTTACTCGGACGAGAATATTCAACTGTAACATCACCTAAACCAACCGCTTGTTTTAAAGTTGAAATTGGACTTTTTGCAGGAGTTTTTAATTGCTGAGCGAAAGAATTTATTGAGATTGTTGCACAAAAAAGGATTGTACTAAAAAAAGATAATTTCATGTTTATTTGGATTTTTTAGTTAAAAATTTATGCAAATTTAATTTTTTTTCATTAAAAAGTCAATTAATTAAGTGAATTTCAAGCAAAGGTAAAAAAGACTCTTGGTTTACTTACACTATTAAATTATTCTCATTCAAAAATAACTTTATTAAAAAAGGCTTGAGGTCGATTTGAATTCATGAATTTATTGCCACCGTAACAGATTAATTTTATCAATTTTCCATTAACAATAAAAACCCTTTTCCAACTTAAACCAGCAGCATATTCGTAACCAATTCCTTCAAAAGCTTCGATTTTATTTTGATGTTTTAATTCTGTAATAATCGATTTTTCAGGAAGATCAATTACATCAGCGGCATATTCTGCTAAATTATCATTCTGAACATCCTCTATTTCAATCACAAAAGTATTTCCTTGACCCATTTCTTGATAAATTAATCTAAAATAATTAACATTTGTGTCAATAATTGGTTTTCCGCCAAAAACAGCAGAAAATTTTTCTTTCTTATCTGTATAAACAAATTTATTAAATTTTGAGATATTTACTTCAGCTTCTGTTTTTACTTCAGAATAAGATGCAAAAACCTGACGCAAATTGTAGCCTTTTTTTCTAAGTAAAGCAATTATTCCTTCATTACCTGCTAAATGTCCACAACCGACAGCGATGAATAAACTTTTGTTTCTGCATAAAGTATCAATTCCATTTACCATATTGATATTTCGCTTTACGATCAAGCGGTCATAAGCATTTTTTGAATCATTTAATTGATTTTGAATAATTGATCTAACGCGTTCAATATCTCCTTTTAAATATGCATAAAACAAATTGTCCTGTACAATTTTTAAATCTTGTAAGTTTTTTTGAGTCGACGTTCTTTCGTATACTGATTCAAATGCATCAATTTGTTCTTCAACTGTTTCTAAAGGAAAAAATGCTTTTCCCATATTATATGCCATTTGTTGGAAATATAAATCTAAAAATTGTGGTCTTCCATCTTCATTTCCATATTTAGTTTGAGTTGGTTTTGTGTCGCTCGTAAATGCTTTTCCTTTTGAATCAAATTTCACATCGACTTCTTTTAAACGCATATCATATTCTGCAAAAAGTTGATAAATATCTGCTTCTAAAACTACTGCATCTGCATGCAAAAATGCAGAATATGTGCTGTCTGAAAGGTTAAAAACTCGTGCATCATTTGAATGATAGCTGCCAAATAAATAACTGTTTTTTTTAAGACCGTTGCCTGATATTTGCCACAATAATTGATTGTTTGTAATCAAAGACTGTGAAAACAAATTCGAAGTTAAAAAAGTTAAAAGAAATATAAATACAGAAATTCTCATGAAATTTTAAATGCTAAAACTATACCAAAGGTAAGAGAAAATTACTTTATAAAGTGAATTATTGGATTATTAACCATTTTCACTCAATTTAAAAATACATTTTTCTCTAATTTTCCAGATTTCATCTAAAGTGAAATTCAACTTTTTTCTTTTCAACCAAGCCTCTAAGAAATTTTTATGAATCATTGGTTTCCATTCAAAAACTTGTTGAGAATCACATCTTTGTTCACGAATTAAAAATGGCTCAAAAGAACTAACTTCACTTTTTTCAGTAGTGAAATCAAATCGAAGATTACCATAACGCAAATAACAATGTGCTTCAGGAATCGCATCTAACTCAGCTTCAGTTAAAATTGCTTTTATTTTAGGCGAATAATTCTCATTCATCAAAAATATCCCTACCATTAATTCAACTTCAATGACTTTGTTTAACTCGCAAATTTCCATTAGAAATCCATGTTTTGTAGAACAAGTGCCTTTATTTTCTGAAAAAAGCAATGCAAAATCATTTCTGACAGAATTTCTTCCGTAAGGAGTTTTTTGCACAAAATGAATTAATTCATGGAAAGTTGAAATGTCATTTTTAGCCAAATACTCAGAATAGTTTCCTTTAGAAATTAGTTCAAAATCGGGGAAGTTTACTAAATTTTTCATTCAAAATTGAATTAGGTTTCCCTCCTTGAGGAGGGATTAAGGGAGGTGACACAATAGAATTATCACCCTCCTCAGTCCTCCCTCAAGGGAGGAAGTTTTAAAATTTAATTTCCTAAAAACTGTCCTAAATTCAACTTTGAAGCATCAATTGTTTTTGTTTCATCCACAGGAAATTTCTTTGAAAGACCAAAAACTGATCCTTTGACTTTGCCTAAAAAACGCACATTTAATTGTTTTTTCCCAATAAATTTCATCGCTGAAAACATAGCTCCATCAGCCAATTTAAAACGCAATTTTGTTTCATAAACTCCTTCGCTTTTCTTTTTAAAAACTACTTTTTTATCTAAATAAGCAATTCCCATTTCTTGGCCTTCTACAAAAACATTCAATTTTGAGGGTTTAACTTTTATTTTAAAACCATTTTCATTGTTTAATTTGAAAGCAAGTTTTAACAGTAATTCATTGTTGGCAAAACTTTCTACCTTATAACTTTCTATTCCATTAAAATCTACGTCTTTAAATTCGCAAGAAAATAAAATCACGGAGCTTAAAAATAATAAAACTAAATTTTTCATTTTTTTGTCAATTTTGTAAATTCGCTGTAAAAATATGGTATCGTTTCGATTCCTTTGTAGAAATTAAATAAACCGAAATGTTCATTTGGTGAATGAATTGCATCGCTATCTAATCCAAAGCCCATCATAATTGTTTTTAAACCCAAAACTTGCTCAAAAAGTGCAATAATTGGAATGCTTCCTCCACTTCTCACGGGAATTGGTTTCTTTCCAAAAGTCGTTTCATAAGCAAAACTTGCTGCCTGATAAGCCAATGAATCAATTGGAGTTACAACTGGTTCACCACCATGATGCGGAGTTACAACAATTTTTATTCCGGCAGGAGCAAGAGATTCAAAATGTTTTTGGAATAATTCAGTAATTTCATCAGGCATTTGATGTGGAACAAGTCGCATAGAGATTTTTGCATAAGCTTTTGATGCAATAACTGTCTTTGCACCTTCACCAATGTATCCACCCCAAATTCCATTTACGTCTAAAGTTGGACGAATTGATCCTCTTTCTGGTGTAGAATACCCTTTTTCACCAGAAACATTTGCAATGTCCAAAGCTTTACAATAATTATCATGGCTAAAAGGGGCTTTTGCCATTTCAGATCGTTCATTGTCAGAAAGTTCTTGCACTTTATCGTAAAATCCAGGAATTGTAATGTGATTATTTTCGTCGTGTAAAGAGGCGATCATTTTTGTCAAAGCATTAATTGGATTTGCAACGCATCCACCATATAAACCTGAATGTAAATCGCGATTTGGCCCAGTAACTTCAACTTCAACATAACTTAAACCTCTCAACCCCGTTGTAATTGAAGGTGTATCATTTGACAGCATTCCTGTGTCTGAAACTAGAATAATGTCCGCTTTTAATAATTCTTTATTTTCAGAAATAAAAGTACCAAGATTTACGCTTCCTACTTCTTCTTCACCTTCGATCATGAATTTCACGTTGCATGGAAGTTCATTGTTTTGAATCATCGCTTCAACTGCTTTTACATGCATAAACATTTGACCTTTATCATCGCAAGAACCACGTGCAAAAATTGCACCTTCGGGATGAATTTCTGTGATTTTGATGGTAGGTTCAAAAGCTGGATTTGTCCATAATTCAATTGGGTCAGCTGGTTGTACATCGTAATGGCCATAAACTAAAACCGTGGGTAGATCTGCATCAATTATTTTTTCCCCGTATACAATAGCATGGCCTTTTGTTGGAAAAATTTCAACGTTCTCTACCCCAATATTTTTTAAATTTTGCGCAACAGATTCAGCTGCATTTTGAACATCTTTGATATAGGCTTTATCTGCTGAAATTGAAGGAATTTTCAACAAATCAATTAATTCATTTAGGAATTTGTCTTTATTTTTCTGAATGTAATTTTGAGTATTTTGCATTGTTTTTAGGTTTTGCTTTCCAATAATAAACTTTAATATTTTCTATTTTACGGTATAAAGTTAAATTAAAATAAATTTATACGTTACTTTTTTCATAATTTTACGTCTTATTTCTGAACAATTTATCAAAACTCGATGAAAAAAACACTTCTATTTTTTGCCATATTAATTAACTTTTTAACTTATAGTCAGTTAACAGTAAACAATACTCAAACACCAGAGCAACTAGTTCAAAACATTCTAGCTGGTCCTGGAGTTGTTATTTCTAATGTAACTTTTAATGGAGCAGCAGGAAACATAGTTTCAAATCAATGTGGTTCATTTAACGGTCAAAATTCTAATGTTGGAATAAACTCTGGAGTTATATTAGCTACAGGAGATATCCAAATAGCTGAAGGTCCAAATGATCAAGGAGGAGCTGGAGAAAGTCTATTTATTGATGGAGATGATATTGATTTAAACGCCATAGCAACGCAAGCATTAAATGATCAGGCTGTTCTAGAATTTGATTTTGTTCCTGTAGGAGATTCAATTTCATTTAAGTATGTTTTCTCTTCTGAAGAATACAACGAGTATGTTTGTTCTGATTTCAATGATGTATTTGGATTTTTCATAAGTGGACCTGGAATTAATGGAGCATTTTCAAATAATGGAGAAAACATTGCTTTAATTCCTGGAACAAATACTCCAGTAGCAATTAACACGGTAAATATTGGCTTAGCGGGTGATTTTGGTGATCCCGTAAATTGCGACAATATAGATCCAAATTGGCAGGCATATAGCGTTTTCTTTAATGATAATACCTTACAAACAGTTCAGTACGATGGTATGACAGTTGTTTTAACTGCGTCATCCCCTGTTCAATGTGGAGAAACATATCATATTAAAATGGCAATTGCTGATGCTTTTGATGGAGCATTTGATTCCGGTGTTTTCCTCCAAGCAGGAAGTTTAAGTTCTGTTGGTTTAGAAATAGATTTATCAACAGTAACAGGAGATACAATTATATATGAAAATTGCACATCTGCTGAATTCATTTTTAGTCGTCCGCTATCGTTAATTGCAGATTCTGCAATAATAAATTATGTATTGACTGGAACAGCAATAGAAGGAATTGATTTTACGTCAATGATTGACTCTATTGTTTTTATTCCTGGAGAAGATACAGTTATAATTTCTTTAAATGCTTTACAAGATGGAATTTTAGAAGGAAACGAAACTGTTATTATTACAGCTACTTTAATCTCAGAATGCGGTGACACAATTATAAAAACTAAAAGTCTTACAATTTCAGAAGATCCAATCTTTGATGCAACTGTTAATGCACCAGAAGTATTTTGCCCAAATGACTCAGTTTACATGACCGTGGCTGCACTGGGAGGAACACCACCTTATATTTATACCTGGGAAAATGGAGAAATAGGTGATTCTGTCCCGGGTGCAATAAATGGCGTAGGAATACAGACTTATACCGTAAATATTGTCGATTTATGTGGATTTACCTTTCAAGATTCAGTAACAATAACTCAATCCGTGCCAACTCCAATTGATATGGTACTTGCAGATATAACTGTAACTTGTATTGAAACGGATGTCTTTGCATCGGCCTTTCCAACTGGAGGAGTTGACCCTTTAACAATAAATTGGAGCAATGGCGATGTTGGAAATTTTTCTACTTTATTAACCGCTGGAAATCCAACATATACAATTACAGTTACAGATGATTGTGGAAATCAATTTAGTGATAACATCGCAATTCTTCCTGCGCCTGACCCAATAATTACAATAACTCCAACAAATAATACCGTTTCTTGTCCAGATAACAACGTACAAATTAGTGCATTGGCAAGTAATGGTTTTGCACCTTATACATATGCGTGGGATAATGGATCATCAGGCTCAACTATTACTGTTCCTATTTCAGTTGTTGGTACATTAAACTTTAATGTGACTGCAACAGATATTTGTGGTAATGTTTCTTTACCTCAGTTAGTTACTGTTACTTTAGTTGACCCACCAGTAATTAATTTAGCATTATCGGCACCAGATGCAACTTGTATTGAAGATTCTGTCTTGATGACGTCTATTTCTAGCGGTGGTTCATCTTCTCCATTAACAATAACTTGGTCTAATGGTCAAACAGGAGCGGCGGTATTTGGTTTAACAACTGGTGCTCAAACATACACTGCAACAGCAACTGATGATTGTGGAAATTCATTTTCTCA
>CAMBRH010000120.1 GCA_945870115.1 Chitinophaga pinensis
TGATATTGACGAATTACAATATGTGATTAACTTCGATATTCCAAATATTCCTGAAACTTACGTACATAGAATTGGAAGAACAGGAAGAGCTGGAAGTAATGGTACATCTTATTCTTTCTGCGATTTAGATGAAAAACCATTTTTGAAAGACATCCAAAAATTAATTGATAAGTCAATTCCTGTAATTGAAGATCAACCTTTTGCGATTGATTCTTCGATGCCAGTGCAAAAAGCAAATACACCTAAAAAAGCGCAAGAACACAAAGCAAATTCTCAAAACAGATCGAATAATGCAAGTCGTCCAACTACAAAAAATAATAATAGTAGAAAATGGTCGAATAGCAAACCAAAAGCGAATGTAAGAAAAGATTAATAATTATTTACGTAAAATACTAAATGCGTTTCGAGACTTCGGAACGCATTTTTTTGTTAAATTTATTGAATTACCCAGATACTTCCCGAACTAAATTGATTTATACTTTTAAAATGATTTTTATTAATACGTTATGACGCCATAGGTGTCATATATTTATAACGACGGATGAAGTCCGTCGTAAAAACTAAAAATTAAGTCGTTTTTGGAGTGTATTTTTGTTTGAAAACCATGCCAAAAACCACTAAAATTAGTAATTCGGGAAACAATGGGTAATTCAATAAATTTAATTGATTTCCTTGAACTTCATTTTCTCAATTAAATCTTTAAAATAATTTGGACTCCAAATATCGAGTACTTTATCGTCTTTGATAAAGCGAACAACATCTTCTTTTATATTTTTAAAAGAAATATTCTCAATTTTAGTTTGTAAAAGTTCGATGATTTGTTGCTTATTTATTGTTTCTTCTTGCCAATCATTCGTTTCTTTTGCGCGGTGTAAAAAATGTTCAACATCTAAAGGAATTCCTTTTTTGATATACCATTCTAAATCGTACCAATCTCGACCTTTAACTCGAGTTTTCCATTTTCTGAATAAAAGCGCATGCATTTTTCCTGCAAATAAACTTGGTTGAGAAAAACATTTGACATAAAACGAAAATGGTCGAATAAGTAATTTTTCTTCTGTTTCAAATTTTAATGGCGGCTGTCGATCTACTTCAATTTTTATTTTAATTGTTTTGTTCGATTTAATTCCAGCTTGTTTTACGATTTCTTCTAAAACCAATTCTTTCCAGATAGTTTCAGATTTCAAAAATGCTGATTCAATTGCTGATTTTATTTTTTTATCTTTTTCATTGATACTCACTTTTAATCCCAAAGATTCAAATTCTGATAAAATAGCAGAAAAATAAGGTTCCAAGGAAAAATCTGGATTCACTTCAAGTAAAGAGAAATCCAGATCTTCTGAAAAGCGGTCTAACTTATAAAATATTCTCAATGCTGTACCACCATAAAATGCTGCTTTAGTAAAAAAATCTGTTCTAGATAATCCGGCCAAAGCTATTTCCTGCATAATTTCTCGAAACGCAGCTAAGGTTTCTTCTTCATTTTTTGGTTCATATTCAGCAATCCAATCTTTTATCATACCATTTTAACTTTTATTTTTCAATGTAAATTTTAGGGTATAATACTCGTCGTAGCTTTGCTTACTGGAATAATCCGGATAATTATTGGGGTTGTTCCAGTAAATTCAAAGCAAAAACGGTATCATAATGCATTAAGTGTTTTAACGAGCATTTCTAAACTACTTTTTTTCGGAGCGTCCTCAATCCAAGAATTTATTTTTGCTATATCTAAAGTTAATAAATTTTCTTCATCTATGCGCAAATCTTCTACTAAAAAATCGCGTGTTTGACGAATACTTCTTAAAAACACTCCGGATGTTAAAATTATTTTATCACATAGTGCTTTTTCTCTGCAGGCAATTATTGCTGTTTGTTGTTCTGTTAATCTTACACTCTCCAAGCCAAATGAATAATATGGAGTTGCAAGATACTGAAAACTAAATCTACCCAAAGGTGTTGAATATGTTTTTGTAGTTTTTGTGGTAACAGAACTAATTTCATAGACTCTTTCTGGAATTAATCCCCAATAATGCAAAGCCGATTCTAAAGAAACATAACTTGGACCTCGCAAATGATTGGCAACTAAAAATAAATCAGGTGCTGGCAGATCTGTTTCTGGACCAGGAGCATACAAACCTCTGCGGAGAGAAATTAATTCGCCGTTTCTTACAAGTTCACTTATTTTATCATTCGGGCGGCTGTAATCACTAAGCACATCACTCACCATTTGATGTGTTATTGGTGCTTGTACGTATTCTTTTACCCTTCTACGAAATTGCATTGTGTAATTATTTGACACAAAGATCGGTATATTTCCGTTTATATGCAAATATTTTTACAATTATTTCAGAATTTATGTAAAATTTTTAATGGATAATTGTAAAATTTCCGATTTTACTATTAAAATTATACATATTTTTAAAAGTAAGCTTCGTAGCCATGTCCATTTTTCCCATAAAAAATTAACCATCTTGCAAGTGAGTAAATTATATGAAGTTGACTTTCTAATCCATCTTCTTCAATTGAATCATCAAGTTCATCAGGAGGTAATCTTTGTGTTTTTAAATACAGTAAACCATGTTTTTCTGCAATCTCATCTGCAACACTCATTAGGCGATTTCCATAATCTAATGTTTCCATAGCATCTTTGGTTTCCCAAGCTTCATATATCAAATCTTCTTCGATTAATCCTTCACAGTCTAATAAAAATTGACCTCTAAAAACATTTTCATCTTCTTGAATTGAAATATAAACTGGAACCCCATCTAATTCTTTAGCTAATTCAATGACATAATAATCATTGTATTGTAGCGAAAATTCAGTAAAATCTGGTTTTACATCGTGTTCATTAAATTTTATTATTAACCAATCATCAGCTTCCTTATCTCTTCCAACTTTAGGTGCTCTTATTGTTTCATAAGATTTAATTTCAATAAGATAAAGTTCAGCCCAAAGTTCTTCTTTTGAAGGTTTTTTGCCTTTTACTAGTTTATTAAAAAAACTTTGCTTTTCAAATTGATTTTTCTTCAATAAATCGAAAATCTCGTAGAATCTTTTTTCACAACCTACTTTAGGTTTTGATAAGGGAAGCATATCTAATCCCATAATTTGTCTCGTTTTAAAATTAAATATTAATCTCTGGAATTAAATTATTATCATTTTGATATTTTATCATAGATTCTATTATTTCATCGTATTTTAAATATCTCTCCAAAGCATCGGGATGTCCAAAGTCAACAACTTTTTTAAATTGTAAAAACAATAGATTTTTAAAAAACTCAAATTTTTCATTACAAAACAGTCTGATTAAAAACAAAAATTCAAAAATCCAGTCAAATTGATTAAAAATTAGATCATCAAAATTATCTAAACATGTAAAATCATGAATTGAAATTAATCCATCAACTAATACTCCAAATTCAAACTTCAAATAGATATCTTTTAATGTTTTAAAATCATTAATTACTTGATTTGAAGTATATAATAAAGCATTTTTTAATTTCTCATATTCTTCATCAAAATTATCTCTTTCTTTTGAAAACAAATATTCCGATGGAAACCCATATTTTTCAGTATTATAATATAGAGTATAATCATACTTATACTTATTTTCATTTCCAGCTCTAAAAGGAAGATACCAGTCGTGCATAATCTTGAATTGTTTACCAATATTTGGATAAACCGCAATTGCCAATTCTCTTGATTCAGAAATGTAACTTTGCCATATTTCAAATGAAATTAAATCAAAATGATTATCAGATATTTTAATTATTCCTTTTTCAGAAGCAATCCATTTATAATCAATAAATTCTTTAGTGCTTAATAAATCTTCTTTGATTTTTTGTTTAAGTAATGCTGTGTTCATATTCATATCATCTGAGAATCATTAACTTTTCTACAAATATATAATAATCCTAATCTTTATCACAAAAAAAACGGCTCATAAATGAATATGAACCGTTTCCTGATAAAATTATTTGTTGTTTTATGCTTCTGCTGCAGCTTCGAAAGCTACTACAGAAACAAAAGAACGATTGTCTTTTTTCTTACGGAATTCTACTAATCCATCAGTTAAAGCAAATAATGTGTGATCTTTTCCAATACCTACATTAACGCCTGGGTGATGTTTTGTACCACGTTGACGAACGATAATGTTTCCAGCTATTGCAGCTTGACCACCAAAAATTTTAACGCCTAAACGTTTACTTTCTGATTCACGACCATTTTTCGAACTACCTGCTCCTTTTTTATGTGCCATTTTGTTTATTTTATTCTTACCAAAAGTAAGAAAGTTTAAAATTAAGCTTTAATGCCTGTAATTGTTATTGTTGTAAAAGATTGACGGTGACCGTTTTTCTTTCTATAACCTTTTCTTCTTTTC
The DNA here is from genome assembly GCA_945870115.1 of Chitinophaga pinensis. Taxonomy (GTDB): domain Bacteria; phylum Bacteroidota; class Bacteroidia; order Flavobacteriales_D; family Crocinitomicaceae; genus M2408. The sequence goes on from CAMBRH010000120.1 coordinate 4,382, forward strand.
TTTCTGAAGATAATAACTTTATCTCCTTTAACGTGCTCAATTACTTCTGCAGTAACTTTTGCTCCTTCTATAGCTGGGGCGCCAAGTGTGATTTTTCCCTCGTTATCTACTAAAAGCACTTTGTCAAATTCTACTTTTTGACCTGCTTCAGCATCTAAACGGTGAACAAAAACCTTTTGGTCTTTTTGCACTTTAAACTGCTGCCCTGCTATCTCTACAATTGCGTACATATAGCTTTATTTAAAATTGTTTTGACTTATTCTATTATAAATCGAGGGGCAAAGATAAACAAAATTATTTACTTTCAAAGATTTTTTTTAGTTTTTAATGTTTTATTTTAGACTTGTAATGAAGGGCTATAAATTTAGATGCGATGAATCGCATTTTTACATTGAACCCAACAATTCTTCATTTTACATTTTTTATTCTTAATTTTTTTAAAGTTTCGCCCCATTCTCAATCCAACACTGAATCAAATCGCGTTCTTCTTGCAACATCTCAGTTTTATTTCCTTGAGGCATTGTTTTTGTAATCACCGCACGATTTAAAATTCGATCTGTAAAACCTTTTATTTGTTCTGGCGTGTCAAACATTACTCCATTTGGTGCAATTTTCTGAACATCATCTGTAGGATTTGCTGAGTGACATTGAACGCAACGTTTTTCAATTATTGCTTTCACTTCTTTAAAAGTTGCAGGTACATCGTCTTTACAAACCTGCTTTTCTCGCGGAGCGGTTACAAATGTTAAAGAAATCATTCCTAAAATCGCAACAGGAAGAATCCAAACGGCTTTTTCTCCTTTTTCAATTTTATTCAAATAATGTTTTACCATCGCACTGCAAATGGAAAGCGCAATCAATACAATCCAATTGAAAGAATTACCGTAAGTACTTGGAAAATGATTACTGATCATGATGAAAATCACGGGTAATGTCAAATAATTGTTGTGTCTTGAACGTAAAAGTGCATTTTTTCCGAAAAGTGGATTTACTATTTTTCCTTCCTTGGCAGCTTTTACCATGGCTTTTTGAGATGGAATAATTACTTTAAATACATTTCCAACCATCATGGTTCCAATCAAAGCTCCAACGTGAATGTATGCGGCTCTTGCGCTGAAAACATTTAGGAAAAAGTAAGCAAATCCTGCTAAAAAAAGAAATAAAATGAACCAAAAAAGCATTGGTTTTTTCGCTAGTGGAGATTTACACAATAAATCATAAACAATCCAACCAGTTGCAAGTGAAGCCATTCCAATTCCTACCGCAATATTTGATGGAATATCCAAGACTTCTTTGTCAATCAAATAAACTTTAGCATCTAAATAATAGACAATTACGAGTAGTGTGAATCCAGAAAGCCAAGTGAAATATGCCTCGTATTTAAACCAATGTAAATCCTTTGGTATTTCTTTTGGAGCAACTTTGTATTTCTCTAAATAATAAAATCCACCACCGTGAACTGCCCATAAATTTCCAGCCAATTCATCGCGTAAATCTTTGGTTCTATTTAAACTATTTTCTAAGAAATTGAAATAAAAAGAAGCACCAATCCAAGCGATTCCAAAGACAACGTGCGCCCAACGAACAACTAAGTTTAGCCATTCCACAACATGTGATTCCCAAGTTGTTCCCTGTACAAAATAATAAACAGTATAAAGGAATAAGAATATCAAGGCAAGGTAAACAAAAACATTTTTCGCTTCGTAAATATCCTCGTATTTTGATTTTAAGGCTTCACTAAAACTTTCATCATTTTTTTGTTTTATGGCTACAATAACACTTTTTAAAATTCCATAAGTAAGAATAATGATGAAAAGTAAAATTATGACAAAAAGCCAATTAGAGAAACTGAAATTTGTTTTGAATTTTTCAGCTGCAAAAGATTCTGTTGTGAAACTAATGAATAGAAATAATAAGGATAATTTTAGAAGAGTAAAACTGTTTTTCATGTATGTAATTATTATTGTTTTCGATAAAATTCACTTTAAATCGAACTAATTGATTGTAGCTAAATGATTTTTAAATAAGTAGCTAATTTTATGAACTTAATTTTATATATTTGTTAAAATTATTTTAAAATATGACAAATTCTAACCCTGATTTTGGACTTTATAGTTCAAGAATATTAACTGATAAGGGCTTCTTTGATGGTACAATACTAATAAAAAATGGGCGCATTTCAAAACTTATTGAAGGAAAAGTTTTAAGCACTGATTTTGAAATAAATTACTTAAACGATTTAGTCGTAATGCCTGGTTTGATTGATTCTCACGTACATATCAATGAACCTGGAAGAACCGAATGGGAAGGTTTTGAAACGATTACAAAGGCTTCAATCGCTGGTGGAATTACAACTTTGGTTGACATGCCTTTAAACGCAAGTCCAGTTACAACTTCTAAAAATGCTTTTGAAATAAAATTAAAAGCTTCTGAAGGGAAATTATTTTGTAATTGTGCTTTTTGGGGAGGAATTGTGCCAGAAAATGCTGAACTTTTAGATGAATTAATTCAATCAGGAGTTTTGGGAGTAAAAGCTTTTTTGACCCATTCTGGAATTGATGATTTTCCAAATGTGACTTTGGAAGATTTGAAAAAAGGCTTAGCAACTTTACAAAAATATCAAGTTCCATTGTTGGTTCATGCAGAATTGGATGAAATGCACGATGGAATTCTAGAATTAGAAAAAGATCCAACAAATTACCAAAAATATTTAAAATCGAGACCAAATATTTGGGAAGATAATGCAGTTGAAATGGCAATTTCATTATGTGAAGAATTTGACACTCCAGTTCACATTGTACATTTATCATCAGCAAATTCGCTTGAAAAAATTCGAGCTGCAAAAGCAAAGGGTTTAAAATTAACGGTTGAAACCTGTCCTCAGTATTTGTATTTTTGTTCCGAAAATATTCCAAATGGTAATACTTTATTCAAATGTGCGCCGCCGATTCGCGAGAAGGAGAATAACGATAAGTTGTGGGAAGCTTTGAAAGATGGAACTATTGACTTTATTGTAACGGATCATTCGCCATCTACACCAAATTTGAAAGAAATTGAAAGTGGAAATTTGAAAAAAGCTTGGGGTGGAATTTCGAGCATTCAATTTTCATTGCCAATTATTTGGACAGAAGCGAAGAAACGAGGATTTTCTCTTGAACAAGTTGCAAATTTAATGAGTAAAAATGTGGCTAAATTCATTAAATTAGACCAATCGAAAGGGAAAATTGAAGTAGGATTTGATGCGGATTTAGTCGTTTGGAATCCAGAAGAATCTTTTATTGTAAAAAAAGATGATATTCATTTCAAACATAAAATTACACCTTATTTAAATGAAGAACTTTTTGGAGTTGTAAAAGAAACATTTATTGCTGGGGAAAAAGTGTTTGAAAAAGGAAATTTTGTATCTTTACCAATTGGAGAAAAAATAATGAGAAAAGCATAATATTTTATAACTAATTGATAATATGGAAATTATAAGAACGGGAAAACCAAAATTCACTTCGTTAATCGATTTAGCTTCTGAGAAATTAGGAGGGAAAGCACTAGTTTGTAGTGATGATTTTTTTGCTGAAAAAGAGAATTTATTGAAACCTGGAAGAGGAATTTTTATCGTTGATGAATATACCGATCGTGGAAAATGGATGGACGGTTGGGAATCTCGCAGAAAAAGAACTCCGGGTTACGATTGGTGTATTATCCAATTGGGAGCTTCTGGAATCATAAGAGGTTTGGATATTGATACCAATTTTTTCTTAGGAAATCATCCACCACATGCATCAGTTGAAGTGTGCAATGTTGCAGGAAATCCTTCAAATGAATTTTTGCAATCTGATGAGGTAAAATGGACTGAAATTACTCCAAAATCTCATTTAGATGCAGGAAGTCAAAACTTTTTTGAAGTAAATAATAATGAAATTTGGACACATTTGCGTTTAAATATTTATCCTGATGGTGGAGTTGCTCGTTTGAAAGTTTATGGCGAGGTTTACAAAAATTGGGATTTAGTTGAGGAAAATGAATTAATTGATTTGGCTTCTGCTGTAAATGGTGCAAAATCTATTTTGTGTAACGATATGTTTTTCAGTCACATGGATAATTTGTTGATGCCAAATCGCGGTGCAAACATGGGTGATGGTTGGGAAACTAAAAGAAATAGAACACCAAATAACAGAGATTGGGTTGTTGTGAAATTAGCTCATAAAGGTCAGATTTCTGAAATCTTGGTTGATACCTGTCATTTCAAAGGAAATTATCCAGATACTTGTTCAATTGATGGTATAAATGTTTCGGACGAAAATATTGATTTTTCTTCTGCAGATTTAACTTGGACAGAAATTTTACCGAAACAAAAATTACAAGCAGATTTCGAGCATTTTTTCGAAAAAGAAATTGCAAGTAACGAATCTTTTACGCACATTCGATTAAACATTTTCCCTGACGGAGGTGTAAGTCGTTTGAGATTATTTGGACATATTAAATCTTAATGATGACAGTAGAAAGCTTAAATAATTTAGATTCAACGATTTTATTTGATGAATTATTCAAATGCTGTGGTTCAACAACTTGGGCGAATAATTTATGTAAAGAAAAACCGTTTAAAGATTTAGAAGATCTTTTTAAAAAGTCAGATTTATGTTGGTCAACATCAACTAAATCAGATGGATTAGAAGCTTTTACGCACCATCCTAAAATTGGCGATGTTTCAGAATTAGAGAAAAAATTCGCTTCAACAAAAGAATGGGCTGGGGGAGAACAAGCAGGAGTAAACACAGCAAATCGAGAAGTATTAGAAGCTTTATCTAAAGGAAATGCTGATTATGAAGCAAAATTTGGATTCATTTTTATAGTGTGTGCAACAGGAAAAACTGCCCAAGAAATGCTGGATTTATTAAACGAAAGAATCGGTAATGAATCTGAAAAAGAATTTGAAATTGCCATGGGCGAACAAAATAAAATTACAAAAATTAGATTAGAAAAACTGATAAAATAGTTATGAATTATGAGTTATGAATTATGAGTTGAAGTGCTCATTATTCATCACTCAACATTCATAACTCATAACTAAAAAACATGAGTCAAATAACAACACATATTTTAGATACTTCCAAAGGAAAGCCAGCTAAGGGAATTTTAATTTGTTTGGAAAAGCAAGTTGAAAACGGATCGTGGGAAGAAATCGGAAGAGGAAATACCAACGATGACGGTCGTTTACCAGGTTTAGTAGCAGAAAACACATTTCTGGATTTTGGAATTTACCGCTTGATTTTTGATACAGAAACCTATTATAAAAACACAGAGGTTGAAGGACTTTATCCTGAAGTTTCAATTGCTTTTAAAGTCACAGAAAATAAACATTATCACATTCCCTTGTTGCTGAATCCATTTGGATACAGCACTTATAGAGGAAGTTAAATTTTAGTTTTTATCAAACAAACTCATCGTTGTAATCAAAATTTTATTTTATCATTTACTGA
>CAMBRH010000121.1 GCA_945870115.1 Chitinophaga pinensis
TCCTGCTCTTAATTTGGTTGTTAAATTAAATATTTTTGAACCTTTGTCAGTCCAAACTCCAGCTGCTAATCCATATTGAGTATTATTCGCTTTTTGAATCACTTCATCGACTGTTCTGAATGTTTGAACGGTCAAAACTGGGCCAAAAATTTCCTCTTGAACTAAAGTACTTGATTGCGCAACATCTAAAATTAAAGTCGGACGACAGAAATATCCTTTTGAAGGAACTTCACATTTACTTTCATAAATTTCATTTCCTTCGTTTTTACCAATTTTAACGTATCTTTTAATGGTATCAAATTGTTCTTTAGAATTAATTGCACCAATATCTGTATTTTTATCCATCGGATCGCCAACGTATAAATGATCCATTCTGTCTTTCAACTTTTGTATTACCTCATCAGCAACACCTTCTTGAACAAATAATCTTGAACCAGCACAGCAAACGTGTCCTTGATTAAAGAAAATTCCGTTTACAATTCCTTCAACTGCTTGATCGATTGCCGCATCTTCAAAAATAATGTTTGCAGATTTTCCACCAAGCTCTAAAGTCAATTTTTTATTTGTTCCAGAAACAGCACGTTGAATAATTTTCCCAACATTAGTTGAACCTGTAAAAGCAATTTTATTAATATCTGGATGATTAACAATCGCTGCACCTGTATCACCATGTCCAGTAATTATATTCACAACTCCAGGAGGTAAACCAGCTTCTTCAAAAATTTCTGCTAATTTCAAACATGTTAAGGAAGTCGTTTCAGCAGGTTTTAATACAACTGTATTTCCACAAGCTAAAGCTGGAGCAATTTTCCATGCTGCCATTAATAATGGGAAATTCCAAGGGATAATTTGTCCTGCAACACCTAATGATTCCATTTTTCGATTTGGGAAAGCATATTCTAATTTGTCTGCCCAACCTGCATAATAGAAAAAGTGATTTGCAGCCAAAGGAACATCAACATCACGTGATTCACGTATTGATTTTCCTCCATCAAGTGTTTCAATTACAGCAAATTCTCTTGCTCGTTCCTGAATTAAACGTGCAATTCTGAAAAGGTATTTTCCTCTTTCAGCTCCAGACATTTTTGACCAAACATTGGTATATGCTTCACGCGCGGCTTTTACTGCTTTGTCAACATCAGCATCATTTGCATGTGCAATTTCTGCTAATTTTTCTTCTGTCGCAGGATTTGTGGTATCGAAATATTTACCCGAACTTGGTTTAACCCATTTTCCATTGATAAATAAATCGTATTTATCTTTCAGCTTTATGTGTCCTTTACTTTCTGGTGCTGGAGATAAATCCCACTTGATTGGATTCACAGGATTTGAAACTAATGCTTCTTTTTTATCTTTAATTTCTTTATTTTTTGCCATTTTGAATTTCATTAATTTGAACGATTCAATAATAATTTGTAGAGGCAAGGCATGCCTTGCCTCTACAAATTATTATTGAATTTTAATCTATTGAAAAATAATCTGCACTTTGATATGCGCCAGTTTTTGCTTTCATCAATTGCATCAAAACATCATTTGCTAAACTACTTGCTCCAAAACGGAACCACTCATTTGTCAACCATTCTTCACCAACGGTTTCTTTAACCATTAATAAATTATGTAAAGCTAATTTTGAAGTTGAAATTCCGCCTGCTGGTTTCATTCCGATTTTAATGCCCGTTTTGCGGTAAAAATCTTTGATTGCCATCAACATAACATAAGTTACTTGCATTGTTGCTGCTGGTTGAATTTTTCCTGTTGATGTTTTGATAAAATCGGCACCAGCATACATTGCAATTTCGCTTGCTTTACGAACATTGTCTAAAGTTGCTAATTCTCCAGTTTCCAAAATAACTTTCAGTCTTGCATGACCACAAGCTTCCTTGATTGCAGCAATTTCATCAAAAACAAAATTGTAATTTCCTCTCAAAAATTCTCCTCTAGAAATAACCATATCAATTTCATCTGCTCCATTATCAACAGCAAATTTTGTATCTGCTATTTTGATACTTCTTGGGGCTTGACCACTTGGAAATGCAGTAGAAACCGATGCAACTTTAACATTACTATTTCCTAAGGCTGTTTTTGCAATCTTTACCATTGAAGGATAAACACAAACAGCTGCAACCGTTGGACAATCAGGATAAACATCATGTAAATGCTGAGCTTTGTAACACATTTGTTTTACTTTTCCAGGAGTATCCTTTCCTTCTAATGTTGTTAAATCAATCATATTCAAGACCATTTTCATGCCTTGGAGTTTTGATTCATCTTTAATACTTCTTGTTTGAATTCTTGCAACTCTTTCCTCTACTCCAACTTTATCAATTGTAGGAGTGAAACGAAAATCGGGCAAAGTAATATTCTTTTTTGAAAAGTTTTGATTCATGAAATAGAATTTTGAACAACAAATATAGAATAAAAATTATGTAAAATCAATTTTACAAGTATTAATTTCACTTAAAACTTTACAATATTGATTTAGTAATACACTAATTTTACTTTACCTCAGTAAATTTACAAATCCAGTCTTCGAAATTTTTTCATTTGTTTGTATATCTGTATATTTCACAACATAAGTATAAACCCCATCCTGACAAATTTCGCCTTTATAGGTGCCATCCCACCCTTCTTTTTGATTTGATGTTTCAAAAATTAAAATTCCCCATCGATTAAAAATCTGTAAATTGTATTTTAATGCATCATAAACAATTGGTTGAAAAACATTATTAAATTTATTTCCATCAGGAGTAAATGTATTTGGAATATATAGTGTTGTCTGGGGACTAATTGTTAAAACTAAAAAGGAAGAATCTATGCAACCAAATTCATTGATTACAATTTGATAAATTAAATGTCCGCCACTTTCGACAAATGACAAACTTGGGTTTCTTGTGTATAAATAAAGTGAATCGTCGTAACGATACTCTATGTAATCACTATCAAACGATTCATCAAAAATTTGAAAGTCTGGATGAAAAATATCTGTAACTAAAGGTGTCGCAGAAAATTTTGAAATTGGCGAAGGATAAACAGTTATTAAATCTGGTTTTGTTAAAAATAAAGTTGCTAAACAACCTACAGTAGATTGTATCCCCAATGAAACAGTATAAGAGCCAGGTGTATCATACTCATGCTTAGGATTTTTTAAAGTTGAGGTTGAATTATCGCCAAAATCCCATGAGTAAATTAGGGGGGCATAGGATAAACTAGAATCTATAAATTCAGCTAAATAAGGTGCACATTTAAGTTCAGGATCAATACCAAAATTAATAACAGGCTCATTGTAGATAAAAACATAGTCTGTAAATGTACCTTGACAAACTCCAGCATCAACATTTATTGTAACAGGAATAATTCCGGATGTATCAAAAACAACATTGTTAACATCTAAAAGATTTGATGTTTGAATTGACCCATGTGAGCCAAAATCCCATGATATTGTTGGATTTGGTGGTCCGTCATACATTCCGTCAAAATCAAAGGAATTGCCAGTAATACATATTGAGTCTTCCACAACATAACTAATGTCTAAATATTCTAGAATTGTAAATGTTTGAAATGAAGTATCGGTGCATGGCCATCCAGGGTTTACAACTAGACTAACATCATAAACTCCAGGCCCTGGATATGTATAGCTTGGACTAAATGCTGTACTTACGTCTGTAGTAATTCCTGTAACACCAAAATCCCACAAATAATTTGTTCCACCGAAACTGTTATTTTCGAAAACAGCATCAAAACCCTGACAAAATGAAATAAAATTTGAAGATTCAATTTGTGGAACAACCTCAGCTGCTAATTGAATGACACAATTTACAACTTTAAACAAAAAATCTCTATCAGATTGACCAATTAAAATTCCATTTCGAAATTCCTTCACACGAATTCCAACAACAAACAAACCTAATAAATCTGGATCAGCTGTTAAAATTCCAGTTACAGGATCAATTGAAATTGTTGCTCCTGGACCTAATGGATTAATTGGCGTAAATCCACCAGTAAAATTTACCAATGGAAATGGTGGATTGTAAGTGTTTGGCAGAGGCATCGGATCAACATCTGTTGCTCCTGCATTTGGTGTAATTAATTCATAAGTTAAAAGGTCACCATCTGCATCAGTTGCACTGTGATCAAAAACCAATATATCATTATTACAAATTACCAATGGGGGATAATTTGTATATCTTGGTGAACTATTAACAAGTGCACCTAGATTCGTTCCTGTGACATGAGTTACTAATGTCAAACCAGTGTCTTCAGGAACGATTAAATTAGTCACATTTGGACCCCTACAACAACGCTGATACGCCAAATTATATCCACCAACTGTAGGAGGTAAATTTATTATTGTTTCATATATTGCCCTTTCAGTGCAGATTCCTGCTGGAACTGTTACACATGGATTGTTTAAAACAACTGGTAACACATTACTCCCGGGAAAAGGAATCTCAATCGTTTGCACCAAATTATTACTGGCATCATAAATACCTAAATTTAATGGATTATCATATTCTGCGCCCGTGGAAGCACAATCTCTAAATAAAATGACCTGTACTCTATAATTATTATTCCCTAAATATTCGTAATAGATATCCCCACCAACAATATGAGATGCATAAAGTTGAAAACTTGAGATAAAAAGCAAAAATAAAAGTAGAATTTTTTTCATTAATTATTAGATTCTATCTTGTTAAACTGATTTTTTTAATTAAGGTTGCTTTTTTTAAGTAATTTAAAAAACTCTCAAAAACTGAAAGAAAAGCGTTTTGATCAAAAACCGTTTAGCAAACATACAAAAACAAACCAAAAATTAGACTTTTAGCTTTTATTTAAGTAAATTTAAAAGGAGAATCAAATTTATAAGTGAAATTTAAGATTGTTTTAGATTTTTCATTAGAAACAATTTTTGACAATAACATTTCTTCTTGACTTTCAAATTCAGGTTTTTCAAAATTATCCTTTATACATTTCCACGAATAAAATTCTTCTCTTGAAGGATGTTCGCTTGAACAAACATTAAAAATTTCTCCAAAAAGTTTATTTTCAAGAACATGTGAAATAAATGAAACACAATCATTTAGATGAACAAGATTTACGGGAGAATTTCCATTTTTTAAATTCTTTTTTCCAGCTAAAAATTTGGCGGGATTTCTATTTTCTCCAACTAATCCTGCAAACCTTAAAATTGTCAAATCAGAACCTAGTTTTGATTTCAATGCCTTTTCTGTTAAAAATAACTGAGAAGAATAATTATAATCACTCAAAATTTGCGAATCTTCTAGTGCAATTTTCACATTTTCGGAATATACACTTGTTGAACTAGCAAAAACGAATTTAGTTCCATTTTCAAAAAACGAAACGGCACTTAAAATCTGACTTTGGTAGGACTGAAAATTACATTTTGAAGGTGGAATATTTAAAAACGCAAAATTACACGTTTTAAAAAATTCTTGTACTTCACTTTTATTTTGATCTTCATTCAAATTTAAAACTAAAACACTAAAACCTTCCTTTTCTAATTCAATTTTCTTTTTTAATGAAGTTGTTGTACCAAAAATTGTGTAACCCAAAGATTGAAGGTTTCTAGCCAAAGGAAGTCCAAGCCAACCCAAGCCAATGATTCCAATATTTTTCATTACAGGGATTTTGTCCTTCCTCCATCAACAGGAACATTTATCCCATTGATATAGCTTGCCGCTGGAGAAGCCAAAAATACAATTGCATTGGCAACTTCTTCTGGTTCAGCAATTCTACCAATTGGAGATTCTGAAGCCATATCTTTAAAAATATCAGCTACAGATTCATTTGTTTTTACTGCTTTTGCTTCTGCAATTCCTTGTAAACGAACAGTATTTGTTGCTCCTGGCAAAACATTGTTGACTGTAATATTAAAAGGTGCAAGTTCTGTAGCAAGCGTTTTACTCCAACTAGCAACCGCGCCACGAATGGTGTTTGAGACACCTAAATTTGGCAAAGGTTGTTTAACACTTGTTGAGATTACATTAATAATTCTACCATAATTATTCTTTTTCATTAGTGGAACAAGATTCTGAACCAAAATATGATTGCAAATTAAATGTTGGGTAAATGTATTTTGAAATTCTTCGATTGAAGCTTCAAGAATTAAACCACCTTTTGGTCCGCCAGTATTGTTGACCAAAACATGACAATTTCCTCCCTTTTGAATGTAATTTTCTAAAACAGCTTTCAATTCTTCAGGCTTTGAAAAATCAGCACATAAATATGTGTGCTTTTGAGTTGAATTATTTTCTAGCTCTGAAATAGTTTTTTGAAGTTTTTCTTCATTTCGAGCAATCAAAACAAGGTTTGCTCCATTTTTAGCAAATTCAATTGCTGCGGCTTTACCAATTCCTTGTGTACTTCCGCAAACTATTACTGTTTTATTCTGAAAATTAAAGTCCATAATGTTAATATTTATACCAAAACTCTTTTGATGTGTTGAAAATTAAAATGTCGATTGTTATTTTTTTTGCAATGTTATAAATAATATTTATTTTTACGTCTATAAATCTCTTTAAACATTTATTTAATTAATTAACTATGAGAAAAATTTATTTAATTTTTGGTCTGATTTTCGGACTTCAAACCATTGCAACTGCGCAATTAACGTGTGGAGACATTCTAGTCGACTCAGGAGGAAGTGCTGGTGACTACACTGACAATGAAGTTGACACAATTACAATTTGTCCAGGTGTTTCAACAGATGCGATCCAATTAATTTTTTCTTCTTTTGATTTAGAAGATACGTATGATTTTTTGTATATTTATGATGCAAATGGACTTATCGGAACTCCTATTGCAACATATACAGGATTGCAAACAATTGCAAACATTACTGCTGAAAATCCAACAGGTTGTTTAACATTATTATTTACTTCTGATGGTTCAGTAACTGCACCAGGTTTTGAAGCGATCATAAATTGTGTACCTGAACCTTCGTGTTTTAAACCAACAGCAATTCTTGCTGCAAATACTACTGATATTTCTTCTGATGTGTCTTGGACTTCTGGTGCTTCAGAAACACAATGGTTAATAGAATATGGTCCTGCAGGTTTTACACCAGGTACTGGAACTCAAACTTTAACATCGAATAATCCATTCACAATTAATGGCTTAACCGAATTAACGGATTACGATGTTTACTTAAGAAGTTTTTGTGGAATTGGCGATACAAGTGCCATAACTTCTGTTTTTAGTTTTACAACGACAATGACGCCATTACCTCCATTCATTTGTGGCAATTCATTTACTGATCCAGGTGGGGCATTATTAAATTACGATCTAAATTTAATTGATACAAATGTAATTTGTCCGACAAATAGTGGTGAAGTAGTTGTTTTAACTTTTTCTGACTTTGATATAGAAAATGGTTGGGATTCATTAATGATTTATAACGGAAACACTGTTACTGATCCATTAATTGGAACTTATACAGGTACCGTTAGTCCAGGAATTGTGTATTCTACAAGTTCAAATGGATGTTTAACGGTACTTTTCCATAGTGATGACTTTGTTACAAGAGCTGGTTGGGTTGCAGCAATTTCTTGTCAAGCACCAATTACGTGTTTAACACCATCAAATGTAACTTTGGATGCAAACACTGATTTAACAGCAACAATTTCTTGGACTGCTGGAGCTTCTGAGACACAATGGATAGTTGAGTATGATACAACTGGATTTGTTTTAGGGACTGGAAATCAAATGGTAACTTCAAATAATCCATTAACAATTTCTGGTTTAACTGAATTAACAGCTTACGATTTTTATGTAAGAGCATTTTGTGCTGTTGGTGACACAAGTTTTTCAACTTCTGTATTCAATTTCTCTACTTCAATGACTCCATTAGCTCCATTTATTTGTGGAAATCAATTTACTGATGAAGGAGGTGCAAATGGAAATTATTCAGCAAATACGCAAGATACAATTGTGATTTGTCCAGCAAACTCAGGTGACGCAGTTTCATTGGTATTTAGTTCATTTGATACAGAAAACAATTATGATACTTTATTTATCTATGATGACAACACAACTTCAGGGAATTTACTTGCAGCTTTAGAAGATGTTCAAACTCCAGGAACTATTACTGCAACAAATGCTTCTGGTTGTTTAACAGCAGTGTTTTCAAGTGATGGTTCCGTTCAAAGAGCTGGATGGGTAGCAGATATTACTTGTGCTGTTAATTCAGTAACTTGTTTTACTCCTTCAAATATTCAATTAAACAACTTGGCAGATGTTTCTGTTGATGTTTCTTGGACAGCAGGTGGAACTGAGACGCAATGGGTAGTTGAATATGATACTGCTGGATTTGTATTAGGTACAGGAACTCAAATGGTAACATCAAACAATCCAGTAACCATCAGTGGCTTGTTAGAATTAACAACTTATGACTTTTACGTAAGAGCTTTATGTTCAGTTGGAGATTCAAGTGCAAATTCTTTTGTAACTACATTCACAACAACAATGACACCTTTAGCACCTTTTATTTGTGGAAATTTATTCACTGATGCGGGTGGAGTAAACGCACCTTATTCTCCAGGAACTATTGATACAATTGTTATTTGTCCTTCAGTTACTGGTGATATGGTTTCTTTAGTTTTCACTCAATTTGACACAGAAGATGGATATGATTCATTAATGATTTTTGATGGAAACTCTCTATCTGGTCAATTAATTGGAACTTTTCAAGGATTAAACGACTCAATTGGAACTATTATGGCTACCAACAGTACAGGATGTTTAACAGCATTGTTTATGAGTGATGGCTCAGTTCAAAATGCAGGATGGTCAGCTTTAATTGATTGTCAAACTAATGTTGTTACATGTAATGCTCCTTCAAATTTAACAGCAACAAATGTTGGATTATCAAATGCAACTTTAAACTGGGTAGTTAATGGAACAGAAACAGCTTGGTTAGTTGAATATGGTCCTGCTGGATTTACTCAAGGTTCAGGAACAACAATTTCAAGTACTTCAAATTCACTTACAATTGGTGGGTTAAATCAAAACACCTCTTATAATTTCTATGTAACGGCAATTTGTGCTGATTCTGCTACTTCAACAGTTGGTGTTTTCACAACATTAAATAACGCTGGAATTTATGAATTAGAAATTAATTCTCTTTCAATTTCTCCAAACCCATCAAACGGTAAATTTGTAATTACAAATAAAAGTGGCGTTTCAATCAAAGCTGAATTATTTGATGCTCAAGGAAGAAAATTAAACCTTAATTTATCTGCACTTGATGCGAATAAAGAAGTTACAATTGATTTAAGCAACTTTGACAATGGAGTTTACTTCATCAAAACGCAAAGTGGTTTAGGAAATAACACATATTCTTTGGTTAAAAACTAAGAATTCTTATTGAAAAATAGAAAAGGGGGCTGTCTCATTATTAAGGGCAGCCTCTTTTTTTGTTTCTTATTTTTTTATCTTATACCCTCTATTCTATTGTTTATTAAACAGCCTCTTTTAATTAAGTTTAACACTACTTTTCTAAATATTATGATTATAAGAACTTAACAAAATATTTTGTAAGTTTGTTAATTAAGATTAAACATAAATTATGCTCAAAAAAATCCTGATTTCTTACTTGAAACTTTTTATCCTTTGGATATTGATTTTTGATTTTCAGCGCCTGTTATTTTTAATTCATAATTATGATAAATTTCATAATGTTACTTTTTTTGAATGGATTCAAGCTTTTTTTTATTCACTTAAATTAGATATTGCAACTGCAAGT
>CAMBRH010000122.1 GCA_945870115.1 Chitinophaga pinensis
ATTTTTTTGGCTTGATGGATTTAAAATCAAAAATAATTCAGGAAGCAAAATTTGATGAAATTGCCTCTATTTCTGAAAACAGAATTGCCTTTGTATTGAATGGGAAAATTGGTTATTTTGATGATTTTGGAAATCAAATTATTGCACCAATTTATGATAATTTGATTAATTTTTCTAAACATGCTTCATTTAAAGGTGGTTATGCAAAAGTTGCTTTTAAAAGTAAATTTGGTGTAATAGATGCATCGGGGAAAATGATTATTCCTGCTATTTATCAAAATATTGGCGAAATATCTGACTTAGTTTCTTTTCAAAAAGATGGATTATGGGGATATGTAAATTTACTAAACAAAGTAATAGTTCCTCCAACGTATGACGAAGCAAGAAGTTTTGATAACGAAGCTGCAATTGTTTCATTTAATAATCGATTTGGAATTATAAATACCAAAGGAGAAATAAAAGTACCAATAATATTTGATGATGTACAGAAAATTAATGATAAATTGTATATCACAAAAATAGGGGATAAGCGCACCTTGATTTTTAATGACGGAACTGCTTTGACTACTGAAAATTATTCTAAAATTAGGATTCTAACGAAAGAATATCTAATTTTAACTAATGAGAATGATTTTCACTACTTTTATTTACCTGAAATGCGCTTAATTAAAGCTAAAATCTGATGGCAAAGTTTTTTGATTTTTTAGATAAACATAAATTAGGACTTTTAGTGGCTTTTGGCACCTACATGGTTCTTTTTGTGTATTTTCAGATGGAAACATATAAGCGAGAATTTAACATTGATGTATTTGGCGCAGAAAAGGAATTGAAAATTGATGAAAATCAAGAAATACAAATTCAACCTGAAAACATTGAGCAAAATCCTGAATCGTTTCAAAAGCAAGGTGAAGTTAAAAGCATTTCTAGAGATTTAACAGATAAAAGGGAAAAAGCGGATAAAAATTGGGATGCAAATAAAATCAGTAAGCAAATTGAAGATAAAATAAAAAATCAAGAACAGCAATTTAAGAAAGAGGCTGGAGGTGATGAAAAACGATCTAAGATTATGCAAGATTTAACAGATTCTAAAAATAATAGTAAAAATAATAAATCCAATTCAAAGAATAATTCTACAACTACTTCAGCTGGTGGCAATAAATCTTATGCTGGAAATGTAATGGTTGATTGGGAATTAGCGAAACGAGAACCACATCAAGGAAATAACTGGTATGTTAGAAATCCAGGATATACCTGTGGTGACAAATCAAACGGATCAGTTTACATTAAAATAAAAGTAGATCAAAGTGGAAAAGTAATTGCAGCCATTTATTCTTCAGAAAATAGCTCAAATGCTTCAGCCTGTATGATTGAACAAGCCAAAAAATATGCGCTTATGTCGCGTTTTTCTTTTGACTCAAATGCTAGTTCTTCTCAAGACGGGAAAATTATTTACACTTTTGTTGGACAATGATATTTTAAATCTACGACTTTTGGCGTATTGATATTTTTTCTTTATTAATTTATTTTTGTGTTAAATAAAACCACAAATATGAAAGCTTTAAAATATGATAGATTAAACTCAATTTTATTTGTACTTTTTGTTTTTCTATTTTCTTCAAACCTAATTGCTCAAATTTGGACAGAAGAACAACTGAGACTTGCAAATACCGCCAAAGATGCTGATATAACTCAAGTTGAAAAAGATGCAATTTTATACATCAATTTGGCTCGTCTATATCCTAAATTATTTCTAACAATTGAAGTCGAAAATTATTTTGGAACTGAACGATTTGTTGATTACGTAAAGAATTCGCCTTATAAAAAATCATTGATTAAAACTTTAACTTCAATGAAAGCATTGGATGCATTGATGTTTGATATTAAATTAAACGAAGACGCAAAATGTTTCTCAAAAGAATCCGGTGAAAAAGGAATAGTTGGACATACTCGAAAAATATGCAAAGAAGGAAACTATGCTGAATGTTGTTCTTACGGAATGACAACTGGAAAAGATATTGCAATGTCTTGGTTAATTGATTTCAACACTCAGAGTTTAGGGCATAGAAAAATTTGCTTAAATCCTAAATATTCAAAAATTGGCTTGAGTGTTCACGATCACAAAAAGTGGGAGATTTGCGCAGTTGCAGAGTTTATTTAAAATTAATTGACTTCAAAACTATATTCACATTCAAAATTTTGATTTTTTTCTAATAAATTTATTCCCTCTTTTTCTATAAAACTCCCTGATGAATTTTCTGAGTCAGCTATGCCATGCCATGGCTCCAAACAAATAAATGGGGCATTTGATTTTGTCCAAATTCCGAAATAAGGATAATTCTTAAAAATAAATTTCAAACAATAATCAGATTTTGAACTTTTAATTTTTATCCAAGAAGATTTCATGTTTCTGAAAACGATAGCGTCTTTTTCAAAATAAGAATAATCTAATTTTAAAATAGTTGAATTTACTAATACTAACTCTGTTTTAGAATTGAAAAGGCCATTTTCTGTATTTAATAAATGTCTATTTAGTGTTTCTTCTTGCTCAAATTCTAAGTAATAATCTTCAAAAGCCTCATTTTCATTTATTGGGCAAATAAATCCTGGATGCGCTCCAATTGAAAATGGTATTTTTTTGTCATCTAGGTTAATTACTTTATATTTAGTAATAACTTCATTTTTTGTTAAAATATATAAAACCTGTAATTCAAAATTAAAAGGATAAACTTTTAACGTTTCTTCATCAAAACATAAAGTTAAAATAATTTCTGATTCTGTTTTTTTTGAAACTTTGAAATCCATGTTTCTCGCAAAACCATGTTGTGGTAATTCAAATTTTTCATCTTCAATTGAATAAGAATTATCTTTTAATTTAGCAACAATTGGGAACAAAATAGGGGCAGAGCGATTCCAATATTCAGATGTGCCCTCATATAAAATTTCCTTACGCATTTTTTTGTCGTAAACAGATTTTAATTCAGCACCTAATGAAACTATTTCAAGCTTTAAATATTCATTTTCAAGGATCATATTGAATAATTGAATCTTTTAAATTAATTAAATGTAGATTTATAAGATAAATACCTGCTAAAAACAGAAATTACATATTTTGCTGTGTGAGCACCTCGCATTGCTCCATTTTGCACAACTTCATCTCTGTAATATTCTTTGTGTGAAAGATTTTTCACCATTTCTTCCACGTTGTTGTCCCATATTTTAGGATTTAAACCATGTTTTTCTGCCAATCTTTGGCCATCTTTAATATGTCCTAGACCTGCATTATAAGAAGCCAAAGCAAATTTTTGTCGTTGAACTTTATCTGGGATTTCTGGCCAACATTGAAAATCTTTGTGCAATTTTTTCATTCCACCAGCAATTTGAACTTCCGCGGGTGAATTTGGATATACGCCGAATTTTGGACCAACCTCGGGCATAAATTGCATCATTCCATAAGAACCACCAAAACCTGTAATATTTGGGTTGAATTTAGATTCTTGATAAGCAACAGCAGCAATTAATCTCCAATCCCAAGAATATTTTGCAGATTCGCGCTTGAAAAAAATATCATAATGTGATAATTGTCCGCCTTTTAAACTAGAAAATTCTTCTTGAGATTTACTTGTTAAATTAGCAACTTCAAAATATTTTTGCTTCATGTATTTGAATGCCGCTTTTTGCATGTATTTTGTTAACCATTCATCTAATCTAGCTTTTAATAAAGGAGAAGCTTTTCTCATTGCAAAACCTATTTTCTGGCGCACGCTTATTTCTAAATTAATGTCGATATTATCGTAAAAACGGCGATTTACCTGAGCAATATTTTTTTCAACAACTGTATAATCAATTTTCCCATCAGAAACTTGTTCAATTAAATCTTCGCCTGAAACTTCTCCAGTTTCTCCTTGAATTAAAATTGAATCACCAATTTCTTCTTGTAAATGTATTAGCCTTTGATAGTAACTAGATTCTTTCCAAACATATATTTTTTTGTTTGCCAATTGAATTGGATCAACTAAAACATGCTTTTTTAATTCTTCAAAATCCATTGATTCCCAACCATCTGGTTTGCGCTGAATTAAGACTTGACTTGTACGAATAAATGGAATTGAAAAATCAATTTCTTTTTGTCTTTCCTTTGTAATTGTATAGTTACAGGCAATTAAATCTCCTTCACCTTCATTAAGTAGTCCGTTGATTTCGTCCAAATTAGTAACGGTCTTTATTTCTAAATCTACGCCTAAGTCTTGGGCAAATTCTTTCAATAATTCGTACTCAAATCCCATTTTTTTACCTCGATAAATAAAATAAGAAGTAGAACTATTTTCAGCAAGAACCACTAATTTTCCCTTTTTTAATATTTCTGGTAAATCTTGTCCTTGAACAGAATTTTCAGCTTTTTCATTTGATTTATCTGCGGAACAAGAAATGAAAAAATTCATTAAAATTAAAAGTAACAAAAAAGTTAAACTTTTGATATTTAATATTTTATACTTTTTTTTCAAGAAGAATGTTTTATAATTAAGTAGCAAGATACAAAAAAAAATCAATGCTGTATATTAAATTTTACTTTTGCATCTTCCATATATTCAAAAAAGACAGGTTCAATTTCGTTTTCAAATTTTAAAAAAACTTCCTTTCCGAACTTCAATTTATTTTCGAAAGAGAGTCTTTTTGATACACCTTGGCATGCTTTTTCAAGTCCATTTAGCGTCGGATAATAAGAAATCCAATTTAGTTCAATCAATTTAGAAATGACAAATTTAAACTCTTCAGAATAATACTTTTTATCTGTAATTATACTTTCATAAAATTCATTTAGAAATACATTAAATTCTGTTTTGTGAAATCTCGACCAATTTTTGGCTAATAAATGATCGAAAAATAAGTCAATGGCAACTGCAGAAACTTTTGGTAAATCATCAAATAATTTATGTGTTAATTCTAGTACTTTTGGGTGATGATCGATAAAATCATCTATTTTTCTGTGTAATAAAATCCCTTTTTGAACTTCATCTGGATATAAACTTAAATCTTTTCCTTTCACAAAATCTCCAAAAAGATTGTTAAGCATTAATTTTTTATCATTATTAGAAAAATAGATATGTCCAAGGAAATTCATTGTACAATTATATGAATTAAATTTAAAATAAAGTATTTTTTTTATTTTTTTGAGTTTTAATTTAACTCATTTTTATTGAGATTTTAACTTAATTTTCTTATTTTTGTAAAAATATTTATTTTATGATTCAACGAATTCAAACAGTTTATTTATTTCTTTCAATAATTTGTTTAGCAGTTGTAACTTCAGGTGTTACAATTTTAAATTTTCAAAGCGAAAAAGGTTCAATGATTTTATCTAGTTTTGGTTTAGAAGAATTTGATTCTACCTTTAAAAGTATTAAATTGATTTCATATCCATATTTTATTTCTACTTTAATGCTGACTTTGTTGTGTTTATTGACAATTTTGTCTTATAAAAACCTTAAAAATCAACTTAAACTAATTCGCATTATTTTAATGATTTATATTTTTTTAATCATTGGTTTACTATTTTTTGCTTTTTTAGCTAATTTTTCATTGAAAGAAAGCGGAACATTTCCAAAATTGGGACTTGGTTTTTATTTATTTATGGCTGGATTTCCGATGATTTTTCTAGCTAATTTAGGTATAAAAAAAGATAAAAATCTTTTAGATTCCTTAAATCGTTTGAGGTAATTATTATCTAATGAGTATTAATTTCAGAAAAACTTTACAAAAAATTAGAAGAAATAAATATTCATTTTTCGCTATTTTATTTTGCGTAATTTTATTTGCGAAACAATCAAATGATCAATTTAACTGGTGGGATAAAAACAAGAATGAAAACCTGAATTTATCTACCGATGGCTCAGGATATTATGCCTATTTACCAGCCACTTTTATTTATAAAGATTTTAGATTTCAATTTTTAAATGAAATTTCAGCAGAATATAAAACGACAAATTTTATAAACGGCACAGATATTACTGCAAAAAAGAATGAAATCGTTGATAAATATTTTGTAGGAACATCAATTTGTATCTCGCCCTTTTTTTTAACAACTCACTTTGTTAATAAAGTATTTTCCAAAAAAGCAGATGGCTATTCAAAAACTTACAGAATGGCTGTTAGTATTTCAACCATTTTTTATTTTGTTTTAGGGATTTTGGCAATAATTTTATTTTTAAAATTATACAAAATTCAAGATTGGATAATTGCTTTCGTAATTTTGGCTATTTCTTTGGGTACCAGTTTGAATTTCTATACGGTATATTATCCTGCTTTTTCCCATGTTTATTCCTTTTTTGCAATTTCTTGGTTTATTTATTTAAGTAAGAAATTTGCTATAGAAAATTCAAGAAAAAGACTTTTTTATATTTTTGTTTTTATTAGTTTAATTTTTTTAATTAGACCAACAAATATTATCGTTCTTTTAATTTTTCCATTTTTGTTTGATTCTTTTAAGGCTTTTTTACAAAGCATGAAATATTACTTCATAAATGAAAAAGTTTTTGTCTTTTTACTCTTATTTTTAAGTATTTGTCTTTGCTCGCTTCAATTTATTAGTGTGTATTTACAAACAGGATCATTTTTTATTGATACATATTCCAATGAAAAATTTTCAAACTTATTTTCACCAAAATTATTTGAGGTTTTATTCAGTTATAAAAAAGGATTATTCGTTTACGCGCCAGTTTTATTTATACTTTTTCCAGCTTATTATTTTTTATTTAAAGCAAACCGTTTTTTATTTTGGGGACATTTAATCACTCTTTTTTGTGTACTTTATTTAACGGCATCTTGGTGGTGTTGGTGGTATGGGGGAGGTTTAGGAATGCGACCTTTTGTTGATTTTTCAATCTTATTTGCATTGCCAATCGCATTGATGATTAAGAATTCAACTAAACTAATTAAATTTTCTTCAATTTTATTCTTGATTTCAACAATCTATATTTATTCAATTTTTCAATCGCAATTTAACCGAAATATTTTGCATTATGATTTAATGAAAAAAAGTACTTTTTGGAATGTTTTTCTAAAAACTGATTTAAGGTATTCATGGCACGTTTTTTTTGAGACGGACAAAATTTCGAAGAAAGATATCGTTTCAAAAAAGAAGTATTTTTATAATAATAAAACAAAAGATTGGAATACAAAAAAATGTTCTTCCAGTTTCGATTATGGAATCAAAAATCAAGATTTAGATATTTATTTTATTTATAAAAAAGAAAAATCTAATAATAATAAAATAGCTTTCAAAATAGGGGCAGAATATAAAATTTTCAATCCGAAGACAAATCCTGGATTTAACTTTAAATACTATTCGAATGGAAAATTAATTTTATTGAAAAATTATTTCATTGGATCGAAAATTGACGAATTCAATAAATCAACTTTTGTTGAGTTTACATTGATTTCAACTTTAAAAACGAAGGATTTTGATTCTGTAAAAGTTGAATTTATTCGTAATATAAAACCCTCTGCAATAAAGGATTTAAAAATAGAAATACTATCTTTGCAAAAATAAAAATTAAGAAATTAATTAATTAATAAAAATTATCATTTTTCATTCTCCATTTTTAATTCTTCACTCAACTAAATGAACTATCTTTCAGTAGAAAATCTAACAAAATCTTTCGGTGACCGTCTTCTTTTCTCAGACCTAACTTTTGGAATTGACCTTGGTCAAAAAGTAGCAATTGTAGCAAAAAACGGTGCTGGAAAAACAACTTTATTGCGTTGTTTGATGGATTTAGAGCAAATAGATTCAGGAAGAATCGTTTATCGTAATGATATTCGCATTGTTTTTATGGAGCAAGCGGAAAATTTAGATGAAAATCAAACTGTTTTAGAGGCAGTTTTTTCGCACGATTTGCCAGAAATTCAGGCAGTGAAAAAATACAACATTGCTATGAAAAGCGGAACTGAAGACGAAATAAACGATTGTTTTCAGGAAATGAC
The DNA here is from genome assembly GCA_945870115.1 of Chitinophaga pinensis. Classification (GTDB taxonomy): domain Bacteria; phylum Bacteroidota; class Bacteroidia; order Flavobacteriales_D; family Crocinitomicaceae; genus M2408. The sequence goes on from CAMBRH010000122.1 coordinate 7,981, forward strand.
CGATTTATTTGCTTGGGATATTGAAGTAAAAGTAAGTCAAATTCTTTCAGTTTTAAAATTAGATAATACTGATTTAAAAATTTCAAATCTTTCTGGAGGACAAAAGAAAAGAGTTGCTTTAGCCAAAGTATTGATTGCAGAAGCGGATTTTTTAATTTTGGATGAGCCTACAAATCACTTGGATTTGGACATGATTGAGTGGTTGGAAGAGTTTCTTTCAAAATCACGTTCAACGATTTTAATGGTAACTCACGACCGTTATTTTTTAGAAGTTGTTTGTGACACAATTTTAGAGTTAGAAGATCAAACAATTTATAAATACAAAGGAAATTTCTCTTATTATTTAGAGAAAAAAGCGGAAAGACAAGAACAATTAGCTTCGACAATTGACAAAGCTAGAAACACATTTAAAAAAGAATTAGATTGGATTCGTAAGCAACCGAAGGCGCGTGGAACGAAACAAAAAGCGAGAGTTGATTCTTTTGAGGATGTGAAAAAGGTTGCAAGTCAACGAATTGATGAAGATGAAATAGACATTCCAGTAAAAATGGAAAGACTGGGTTCTAAAATTGTTGAGTTACACAAAATTTCCAAAGCTTGGGGTGATTTAAAGATTTTAGATCAATTTACTTATAATTTTCAGCGAAAAGAACGTTTAGGAATTGTTGGAAATAATGGAACGGGAAAATCGACTTTTTTGAATATGATTCAAGAAAGAGAGCCAGTTGACGCAGGAAAAGTTGTAGTAGGAGAAACGGTTGTTTTTGGATATTACAGTCAGCAGTTGATTGAGGTTGATGAGAAAAAACGTGTTATAGATGTGATTCGTGATATTGCAGAATTTATTCCTTTGGAAAAAGGGAAAGAAATGAATGCTGCCCAATTTTTGGAGAAATTTTTATTTCCGCGTGACATGCACTTTAATTATGTGTATAAATTGAGTGGGGGAGAGAAACGTCGTTTGAAACTGATGACCGTTTTGATGGCAAATCCAAATTTCTTGATTTTAGATGAGCCGACAAATGATTTAGATATCTTCGTAATGAGCGTTTTAGAAGATTATTTGCGTTCTTTTCAAGGTTGTTTGATCGTGGTTTCTCACGATAGGTATTTCATGGATAAGATGGTAGATCACGTTTTTGTATTTGAAGGACAAGCAAAAATTACTGACATTGTTGGAAATTATACAGAATACCGTAAACAAATTGCGAAATATGATAAATCAGCAAAAAATGATTCTTCTGCAAATGAAGTTAAAATAAAATCATCTGTAATCACAACTCCAGAAGTAAAAGTTGAAACTAAAAAGGAAGGTAAAAAATTATCTTTCAAAGAAAAAGCTGAATTTGAACAAATTGAAAAAGAGTTAGAGATTTTAGAACTAGAAAAAGAAAAATTTACATCGATTTTATCTGAAAGTTCTTCATCTAATGAACAAATTATGGATGCAGGAAATAAATTGTCTGAAATAGTTTTGAAATTAGAAGAAAAAACAGAAAGATGGATGGAATTGGCAGAGTTTGTTTAGTGGTGGGCATTAAGATACTAGGACATTAGGATTTTAAGACTTACTGCGTAACTGCTCCGCGGTTTAAGACTTCAAATTATTAGATAATGACATAAATCTCATGCCCCTGATAGCAGCGACATCCTTCATT
>CAMBRH010000123.1 GCA_945870115.1 Chitinophaga pinensis
TTGTCAATTTGAATTGTTCTTTCTTTTAAATTTTCTGGAAGTAAAGCCTTGAGAATTCCTTTAGAAAACGCAATAAACGAAGGAATAGTTAAAGTATGGTTTAATGCCTTTGAAGAACAATAAAAAGTGGCTTCTGGAAAATCTAATAGACCACAAATATGGTCACCGTGAAAGTGTGAAACAATTATATGCTTTATTTCCGAAGGGTCAATACCGTAATTTTTCAATTGATTTAATACGTCATCTGCAGGTTTTATTACAACTTTAGTAATAGAAGCATAAATACTGTTTGGAAATTTTTTTGTTGCTTCAAAAAACCGCTGTGAATAACCTGTATCAAAAAGTATATAGCCTTTTTCGGGATGAAGAATTAGTCCCCAAAGTGCATTAAATTGAACATCAACTTTTTTACCGTCTTTAATTGCATGATTTTCCTTTGCTAAACAATATCCAGCATGATTTAGATATAATTTAGTTTTTTTCATTTTCAAGATACCAAGATGTAAATTCCTCAATTGCTTGATCTGTGTTCATTTTCGGGGTATATCCAAGCAAATTTTTCGCTTTAGAAACATCCATCGTTAGAGACTTAGTTAAAGTTCCAACGCCATATTTAGTTAAGGTTGGTTCTTTTTTATTTGTAAGTTTTGATTTCAATTCCATGATTTTTGCAACTAAGTTTACTACAAAATAGGGAATTTTTTTCTTAGGAAGTTGTTTTCCTAATTTATTAAGAATTAAATCAATTTTATCCCACAAATTTACAGGTTCATTGTTCGTTATATTATACGTTTGATACAAGGCTTTTCCTTCTGCCTTCAAGCTCAATAATATAACATCAACTACATTTGCAACTGAAGTTAAATCTACAATGTTTTTTCCAGAACCAATGATTTTAAGTTTTCCTTCGTCAAATGCTTTTATCAAACGAGGCATTATCACTGTATCTCCGCGCCCAGTTAATGCTCTTGGACGAAGAATTATATAGGGCAAAGCAGAATTCTCCAATTCAATTTCAGCCATTCTTTTTGTTGCTGCATAAGCATTGACGAACGTTTTAGGAAGCGGGTCAGATTCTTTAATGTTCCAACGATCTCCGTAATTAAAATAAATACTGGGAGTTGAAATATAAATAAATTTTTGGATTTGATTTTTTGAAACGGCGTTTATTAAATTTGTTTGCGATGTTACATTTGAATTATGAAAAGTGTCATAATTCCCCCAAGGAGAAGAAAGTGCAGCAGCATGAATTACATGTGTTACTTTGTCCACAAGATTACTGACAAAAACTTCATCACTTAAATCACCTAAAACATACTCGATTTTTTCATGTAAAATAGTATGCGTAGATTTCAAAGTTCTTCCATTGGCGATAATTTTTTCTACGTCAGATATTTCTATAAGTTTTTCAAGGGTTCGAAAACCCAAAAAACCTGTCGCACCAGTTAATAAAATTACCATATCAGTTTTATTTAAAACTTTAAAAAAACCCTACCTTATCTCACCTCCAGCTTCAAATCCTTTTTCTGGAAGAATAAAACTTAATTTTCCTTCCGAGTTTTCTGCCATCAATATCATTCCTTGTGATTCTACTCCTTTTATTTTTCTTGGTTCAAGATTTAATAAAACAGAAACGGTTTTACCTACAACTTCTTCAGGTGAATAATGTTCTGCAATGCCCGAAACGATTGTTCTAATATCAATTCCTGTATCAACTTTTAACTGCAATAATTTATCTGCTTTTGGAACTTTAATTGCCTCTAAAATTGTTCCCAAACGAATGTCTAATTTCGTGAAATCATCAAATGCAATTGCTGGTTTTAGAGGAGCTAAAATTTTTATTTCGTTTGCTTTAGACTCAGCTTCGTGCTGAATTTTAATTTCATTTAAAATTGCAACCTCACTTTCAACCAATGAATCTTCTATTTTCTGAAAAAGAATTTCTGGCTGATTTGTTAGATGTCCTTCCGAAAGCAAATCTGTTTTACCTAAATTTTCCCAATTTTCCAACTCAATATTCAAAAAATGACGCATTTTAGCTGCTGATTTTGGTAAAAATGGGGCTAAAAGTTGACTCAATTGCGCTGTAATTTGTAAAGCGATATACATGATTGTTTCAACACGCTTTTCGTCCGTTTTAATTAGTTTCCAAGGTTCTTGGTCTGCTAAATATTTGTTTCCAATTCGCGCAACATTCATTACTTCAGTTTGTGCATCGCGCAATTTATAAGCAAAAACTAATTTTGAAATTTTTTCTGGAGCAGCTTTTAAATCTGCTAAAACTTGCAAATCAACATCTGTTAAAGTACCCAAAGCAGGAACTTTTCCGTCGTAATATTTTTGCGTTAAAACCAAAGCACGGTTTACAAAATTACCAAGTACATCTGCTAATTCATTGTTAACTCTTGCTTGAAATTCTTTCCAAGTAAATTCGCTGTCTTTATTTTCAGGAGCAATTGCTGTTAAGGTATATTTTAATTCGTCAATTTTTTCAGGGTAACGTTCTATGTATTCGTGCAACCAAACTGCCCAATTTCTCGAAGTTGAAAATTTATCGCCTTCTAAATTCAAAAATTCATAGGCTGGAACGTTATCTGGAAGTATAAAATCTCCGTGGTCTTTCAAAATAATTGGAAAAATAATTGCGTGAAAAACAATGTTATCCTTTCCAATGAAATGCACTAATTTTGATTCTTCACCTGTGCGATTTGTTCCTAATTCTTTCTTTAACCAATAATCTTCCCAGTTTTTATTATTGTCTTTCGCCCATTGTTTTGTGGCAGAAATATAACCAATTGGAGCGTCAAGCCATACATACAAAACTTTCCCTTCAGAATTTAGCAACGGAACTTTCACTCCCCAATCTAAATCTCGGGTCATGGCACGAGCATGTAAACCGCCATCAATCCAAGACATACATTGACCTAAAACTTGATTTCTCCAAGCTTTTGGTTCGTGCTGTTTTTCGCCATCTAAAATACCATTTTTGATCCATTCTCTCAACCAATCTTCGTGCTGATTCATTGGTAAATACCAATGAGAAGTTGTTTTTAAAATGGGTGTTTTTCCGCTTAAAGTCGATTTTGGATTTATCAATTCTGTTGGACTTAAATCAGAGCCACATTTTTCGCATTGATCTCCGTAAGCATTTGGGTTTTGACACTTTGGACATTCACCTGTAATGTATCGATCTGCCAAAAATTGATTGTAATCTTCGTCGTAATATTGTTCGCTTGTGTCTTCTGTTAATTTTCCTTTTTCATGTAATTTCAAGAAAAAATCTTGTGCTGTTTTATGATGCAATTCTGATGAAGTTCTGTGAAATATATCGAAAGAAATATCAAAATCTTTGAAAGAATTTCCAATTATTTTATTGTATTTATCCACAATTTCTTGCGGTGTAATTCCTTCTTTTTTAGCTCTTAAAGTAATTGCAGCTCCATGTTCATCACTTCCACAAATAAATGCAACATCGTGCTGATTCATGCGTAAAAAACGCACAAAAATATCTGCTGGTAAATAAACTCCGGCAACGTGACCTAAATGCAAAGGTCCATTTGTGTAAGGCAAAGCGGCTGTGACTGTATATCGTTGTTTTGACATTGTATAAATTGAAGTACAAAGGTAGATAAATTTAGATAAAATCTCGAAGTTGAGAATCTTTCTCTCTAAAAAAACTTATTTTTCCTTAACAAGCTGATTGCAGGGAAATGAACTGAGAAATAAACTTCTTGGTTATTTAAAGAATCTAAATTAAAGAAATACTTGGTTTTTTGATCTTTCCAGTACCCTTTATTCGCTTTATTAGTTGTGATTTTTGGTGCGTGGTCTGATGAATACAACATCAAGTAATTTGGTTTTTGATTGATGTGCAAAGGTGGAGAAGTAAGGATGTGAAAACGATTATTTTCTTTGCGCATAATTCCTTTGGCAAATAAATTTGAAACAAATTCTTTTTGAAAACTATTCATGGAGAGTAAAACGGAATATCCTGGAACTAAAACCTCTTTTTCCTTACGCACTTCCTGTGCGTTAAATTCCTCATCAAATTCAGTTTCAATGTAAGATTGTTTGATTGTTTGTAAACCTCCTTCTTGAAGCGTTAAATCGCCTTCCCAAGCTTTAAAAAAATCATTTATTGGGAAACTTACTCTTTTTCCAAGTCTTGTTAACCATTTAACCAAAGGATCTGATGGATTATTTCTTAATTTCGAAACGTTTAAATGTAAACTCAAATATTTATCCATATCCATTTTTGGAACAAGCGCCATCCCACTATCTTTTACTGATAAATTCAACGGTTCTTTGCTTTTAAAATAAGTTTTTAAATGAAATTCAATGGAATCACAATCAAAGGAAAACATAGCCTTTTCAATACCATTAATTTTTATCTTTTCCCAATTTGAATAAACGACAATGCTTTCGTTCTTGAATTGTTTATTTTTAGTAAAATCTTTCCAAAGTGGATGAATGTCATTCTTTTTGGAGTAAATTACATGATACATTCTTTTAGGAAGTTGCTTTCCATGATAGGTAAAAAGCCAATTTTTGCCATAAGTCATATAAGTATTTTCCTTTGGGATTTTTGTCACTTTTTGTCCTCCAACTAAAGTGTCTTCCAAATCCATATTCTGCTTAATTCTTATTAAACCAGCTAGAATTTTACTGCTGTCACTAACATAAACTATTGAACCCCACTCGCCAGATTCGTTGGAAAAAAAATAAACTGGCTTTTGCAAATTTAAACCATAATTTTTTCCTTGTGCAAGCAAAAATTCAGAAGTTAAAAAATCACGAAATGGAAGTTTATTATAATACAAAAAAGAGTTTGTTTCTCTTGCGACATCTAAAACGTAAACTCTTCCTAAAAAATCTCCTGTTGGCAGTCTATCTAAAATTGTAGGTTCTTCTTCAACTCCTGAAAAAAATGGTCGAAAATAAAAATACCCGCCAATAAGAGAAATTAAACAAACAATAAAAAGACCTTTTCTTGCTAACATAGTTTTTAAAAGCGATTTTTATTTAGATAAAACGTAAATAGAATTTACTAAATCCAATAAATATTTTCCTGAGTTTTCAAAATCACCTTCAAATTTATAGGAAACATCGAAACTCGTTTTTTCTTTGGTTGTTTTAGAAGATTTTAATTCAATAACTCCAGATTTTCCACGCATAGCATCCAAAATTTCGTTTTGTTTGGTGTCAAACATTTCTTTTGGTAAATTATTTAGTGCCAATCCCCAATCGAAATAAGCATACATGAATTTACTTTTCTTAGCCGCTTTTGCTTTTGGACCTTTTAAGGCTTGAGAACCATAACCTGAATTATGATTTTTTGCCATGTCCTCATCATTTGTGAAAATCAATAAATCATTTTTGCTAATAATGTATAATGGAACAGAATTAAAAATGGCATCTTCAACAATCCAATAGGTTCCCATATTTTTAAAGCGAGAAGTCATTCTTCCAAAATGGTTTAGAACTTTTTCCGGAATATCACTTCTGTTTGTTGAGAATCCAAGTGTGAAAATAGGCATATCTTCTTCTCCTTGAATTTCTTTTTCACCATATTCAAAGGTTTCTTCATCGTAGAAAAATTCAATTTTTGTTGTTTTAACTTTTTTAATTCCGTTAAAACTTCCAAACATACTTCCTTTGTACGTGTCAAAAACTGCATCAACATCAACAAACTCATTGATTAACTCAGCCATTAAGACATTACTTGAAACGCGTGGATCTTTTTCTTGACTCAAAATGGGAATAATAATGTCGTAAGCTTGATTATATCCTTCTTTTAAATTGATATTGTAAGTGAAAAATCCTGTTGAATTTTGGTGAATGTATTTCAAGACATTTTTGTCGAATTTAGTTCCATTTAATTTTTCATAAATAGTTCCTAAAGCTTCTCCATAATTTGCTTCAAAATGAATATCAACCGAATTTTCGTTTAACATGATATCGCCAAGCATTACGTTTCCAGTATATAATTGCTGAAAATCGGTATATAGTTCAGGCATAATTGATTGAAAATACCATAATCCTTTTGCGTTGTTGAAATTTCTTGAATTATCTAAGTAAAAAATTCCGTCCGATTCATGCAATAATTGACTTGCAAATTTTTCATCATTGTTTTTTAAGTGAACATTATTCAGATAAATTTCATCCAATATTTTCACAAAATAATCATATTGGAGTTCATTTGTGATGCTATCACGCATTTCCCAATAATTTTTATTCATTAAATCAAAATCATTTAAATTTTCAGATGAAGTTGAGTCTAGCATTTCTTCAGTCTCCTCAAAAATTTCCTCTTCTTGAAAATTTCCTTCCTCTTGGATTGATTCTTCTTCTTCGTCGTCTGGTTCGATTAATTTTTCATCGTAAGAATTATCGTAACCATCATAAAAATAACCATAACCACGAGCCATCCAAATTGAATCTGTTAAAACAGAAATTTTCTCATAGGTTGGATCGACTCTTAAAACCATTCCAATATTTTCTTTGATAATCAAATGATTGAAATAACTTGAATACAATTCAATTCCTTTAATTTGTGTTTCTTGTCTTTCAAAATCATCAAAAACAGTAAATAATTTCATTTTATCATTGATTCCAAAAGAAAAACCTGCCACTTCGTAATCTTGATTTTTTCCGTAAAAAACATTTAATTTTTGATCAAAATCAATTCCAGAATCCTTTAGACTTTTACCGCTTGTGGAACCATCAAATAATTCCGCTTGCACTTCAGTCATGAAATCATATTGAATCAGTTCATCCATTGAAACTTTTTTCAGCAAAGTAATGTTATTTATGCTAAAAACTGTAACAGCATCTTTTGGAATAAAATCTTCTGATAATTGTGCGCTAAATTTAGAATTTGTTAAAAAAACTAAGGCAAAAAGGATTAAAAAAATATTGTTTTTCATGTCAGAGAAAATAGCGTTTGGTAAGTTTATTAACGCAAGGTACAAAAATAATTTATTTTATTGTTTAAAGTGAAAAAATAAATAAATTTATTGTGGCTTTTTAGTATTTGTCAGGTAAATCGTGTTTTCAAGAATGCTCAAATTTTGTATTAAAGCGTGGGGATTGGTTTTTATCATACAGGCTAAATTACTTTTTGATAGTGTTGCTTTAGGATTTTCAAATTTATCAATTAATCTATCAAAACGCGTGATGGATGTATATGTTCCTGTCTTTAAAGCATCAGCTTCTTCTTTTTTTAGTTTTTGAGTAGTTTCTGCTGTTAATGTTGGCACTGATCGAGTTAATTTTGAACCGTCCCAAGTCAACCAATTTTCTTGCATTTCTTTAAATTCTTGTTTTTTATCTTTTTCGATAGCAATTTCTTTAATCGCGTTTTGCAAATCGTTCACATTCACAAAATCACACTGAAATTTCAGAATAAAATTCACATAATCTGTTTCAACTTTAACATTTGAAATTCCTTCTTTTAACTCTAACTTTTGTTTATATTCCGCAACGATTGATTTAATTTCAGAAATACTGGGAACCTTTTTTCCATCCAAACTATCCAATGCTAAAATTGAATTTACTTTTAGCTTACTGTCACTCAAATTAACGACATATTTAAAAGTTCCACTTCCATCACTGTTTATTGAAATATCATCAATAATTTCAATGCAAGATGTGAAAATTAAAGGAAGAAAAAGTAAAAAGATTAATTTTTTCATTTTAAGGAAAAGCTATTTTTTATAAGTTGAATATTAATTTATTATAGTCAAAAAATTATTTTGCAAATTTAACAATAAAACAGCTTTCAAAAACAATACCAATAATTAAGATACTCACAATATTTCAAAAAAAGAGCCACCAGAATCAACTGGTGGCTTTGAAAAAAGTGTTTTGAAGTCAAAAATCTAATTGATACACTTTTGCCAAAGAATGATTATCCTTCATTGTTAGATTCAAATCTTTGATTAAACCATTGTTAACACCATAAACCCAGCCATGAATCATTAATTCTTGTCCATTTTCCCATGCTTTTTGCACGATGGATGTTTTTGCTAAATCATACACTTGTTCTACAATGTTTAACTCCACAAAACGATTAAAACGCTCTGTTTCATCTTTCATTAAATCCAATTCTTTGTGATGAAAACGGTAAACATCTTTGATGTGTCGAATCCAATTGTCAATAATTCCGATTGAATCATTTGTCATTGCTGCTTTTACACCACCGCAGCCGTAATGTCCACAAACAATTATGTGCTTTACTTTTAATGCATTAACTGCATAATCCAACACACTTAACATACTCATATCTGTATGAATAACCATATTTGCAATGTTTCTATGCACAAAAACTTCACCTGGAGGAGCTCCAATAATTTCATTCGCTGGAACTCGGCTATCTGAGCATCCAATCCATAAAAGTGGTGGCTTTTGTCCTTGAGCCAATTTATCAAAAAATTCAGGATTTTCGTCAATTTTTTTCGCAACCCATTCTTTGTTTTGTTCTAATAATTTATTATAAAAATTTTCCATTTTGATGTTTTTTTAATGACTTAATACTTTAACTTTTGGTATATTAATTGTTTCGACTTGAATGTGTTTTTCTTTGGCACGATGACTGATAAAGTTTTGAATTATTTCCAACACATCATAGTCTATTTCAATAGATTTTTTACCATCAATAATAACTTTTGATTTTTTTGGGATATTTTCAAGTAAGTCGAGAATACTTCCCTTATTTAAAAAAGTAACTTCTTCTGATAAAACAATTGTAATGGTTGATTTATCATTTTCAGTTTGAACACTTTTAGTTGAATGATTTTTGTAATTTCTTTTTAAAATGAAAAAGATTGAAAAAGCAATTCCGATTCCGATTCCTTTCAATAAATCTGTAAAAAGGATTGCAATTATTGTTGATAAAAATGGTAGGAACTGATCCCATCCAAGTTTATACATTTGTTTGTATAAATTTACTTTTGATAATTTATATCCCACCATTAATAAAATTCCAGCAAGAGAAGCTAGGGGAATTAAATTTAAAACACTTGGAATCAAAAGTACAGAAGAGAAAAGTAAAACTCCATGAAAAATCGCTGAAAATTTTGATTTTCCTCCAGAATTTATATTTGCAGAACTTCTCACAATAACTTGAGTGATTGGCAAACCTCCAAGTAAACCAGAAATAATATTTCCAAGACCTTGCGCTTTTAGTTCTTTGTTTCGAGAAGTATAATTTTTTTCAGGGTCCAATTTATCAGTTGCTTCAACACTTAATAAGGTTTCAATACTTCCTACTAAAGCAATTGTCCCAGCGATAACATAAACTTGTGGGTTTTTTAAGGCCGAAAAATCTGGAAAAGTGAAAAAAGAAACAAAATCTGACCAAGAACTCGCTTTTGGAAGCGTAACTAAATGTTTAGCATTTAGATATAAGTCGGGGTAAAACCACTTGAAGAATAAATTCATTCCCACCCCAAAAAGCACGACAAATAAAGCCCCTGGAAGAATTTTGAAGATTGCAATTTTCTTCAAAAATGGTTTGTCAAATAAAATTAAAATCAGAATTGAAATAACACTGATGATTATTGCTCCAGGACTAATTCTATTTAGGGCCAAGAAAATTTCTGAAAA
>CAMBRH010000124.1 GCA_945870115.1 Chitinophaga pinensis
ATAAATTTGACAGTTTTTAAAGAATAAATCTTAAATTTGAACAAAATTAGGATTTTTTTCGGTATTAATTAAAATTCTAAGAACAATTGTAGTTTAAAAGCGAAAATAATTAATGAGTATTATTACATTAACAACCGATATGGGTTTGTCTGACCACTATGTTGCTTCTTTGAAAGGAAGTTTGCTAAAGGGTGTTTCTGATAAGCAATCTGTTCATCTTGTTGATGTTACACACTTTGTAAATGCCTTTGATATTGTTCAAGCCGCTTTTCAACTTAGAAATTGCATTGCTGATTTCCCTGATGGAACAATTCATTTAATTACAGTTGATTCTGAGCCAATTATTAATTATGGCTCTCCACATTTATCAAGTTTACCAGCAATTTTATTGTATAAAAATCAATATTTTGTGTCAAATGACAATGGAGTTTTAAGTTTAATAGTTGGAGAAAATTCCTATGATGGAATTTGGCATGTAGAAGATGCACTATCAAAACCTTCCGCTTTTATTTTTCCTGCAAAAAACATTTTGGTTCCAATTGCCGTGAAACTTGCAAATGGAATTTCACCTGATGAAATAGGGGAGAAGGTCGATTCTTTCAAACGAATGACGAGTTTAAATGCAGTTTTAGAACCAAATTTAATTCGTGGAAACATCATTCACATTGATTATTACGGAAATGTAATTACAAATATCGACAAAGAATTATTCAATCGTTTTGGTGAAAACACACCTTTTTCAATTACTTTTAGAAAAAAAGAGTATTACATAGATCAAATTTCTGTAAGTTATGGAGATGTTGTTCCTGGAGAAAGATTGGCTTTCTTCAACAGTAGTGGATTACTTGAAATTGCAATTAATCGTGGTGCAAGAACTAGAAATGGAGGTGCAAATACACTTTTAGGTTTAGCTTTGAATGATACAATTAGAATTGATTTTTCACCAGCAGGATCGAAAGAAACCTTAGAATCTTTATTTTAAAAGTTCTATTTAGAAATACACACTAAATGATAACAAGAGTTGTAAAAATTCATTTTCAAGAAGACAAAATCCAAGATTTTTTGACTTTTTTTGAAACTATCAAATTTAAAGTTGCTCAGCAGCCAAATTGTTTTGGAATGAAATTATTGCAAGACAAAAATAATCCTGAAATCGTTTTCACCTATAGTTTGTGGAAAGACGAAGAAGCTTTAAATAAATACCGAGATTCTGATTTGTTTTCTAACGAAGTTTGGCCAAAAATTAAACCGTGGTTTAAAGAAAAAGCTCAAGCTTGGACTTTGGAAGAATATTTTGATGGGTTTTAATGCACAATCACTTTCTCTTCAAAACTATCTTTTTCATTGTTAAATGTAGCAAAATAAGCTCCTTTTTCAAGTTTAAGTTCAATTTTTTGCTTTTCTGAAACTATTTTTTCCTGATAAACAACTTGACCAAGGGCATTTTTGAGTTCAAAGTTTAGTTCTTGTTTTGTTGGGTTTTGAATTTCAAAAGAGCCTTTGTTGGGGTTGGGATAAACAGAAACTAAATTTTCTTCAATTTTTTCTTCTAAAGAATTTGTTTCTTGAAAAGCAAGTTTTGCAACAAATAAATCATAAACATCTGGATAATGATTTGTAATGTCAATTTCGCCAAAACTCAACACTGGACTTTTAAATGTACCTGAGATGTACAAATTTTGATTGTTATCAACAACAATTTCACTTCCAAATTCGTTGTCTGCTCCGCTGATTTGTAATTTATTAATTAGATTACCATTTGAATCCATTTTTGCTAAATACAAATCTGCGGATAATCCAGTATTTGAAAACACTTGATTTTCAAAATTGAAATTTTGCGCAAAATTGCCTAAAAGATAAGTGGAACCAAAATTGTCAGAACACATGGCTAAGCCAGTATTATTTGGATTATACCCCCAGCCATCTACAAAGCCCCAACTTTTAGCCCAAATGATATTAAAATCTGCATCAAATCGAAAGATAAAACTATTAGCACAAGAGCCGTTTCCAATTAAGGAAGTTCCATTCAAATCAAGGGTTTCTTCTGAAAAAGAACCTATTCCAAACAAATTTCCATTTTGATCTATTGAAAGCCCAGTAATTTTGTCATCGTCAATAGTTCCAGCTGTTTTTGCCCAAATAAAATCACCAGCTTGATTGTATTTAGCAATAAATAAATCGGGTCTAGTGTGGTCTGATATGGTATTAATAAGTGTCTCTGAATCAATATTTAACATGGAACTATAATAATAACCAGAGCAATAAACATTTCCATCTAAATCAATGAGCAAACTCGATATGTATTCAGTATTGTCACCTTCAATTGTTTTTATCCATTGTGCGTTTCCTTCTGAATCTAATTTTGCTAAAAATAATTCTTGCAATGAATTTGTTGAGTTTGTTGTGCTTACACTTAAATCTCCAAAATTAAAATTTGTTCCTTGAAATTTTCCAGTTAAATATATATTATTATTTTCGTCTAAAATTAAATTTTGGGCACTAAAATTAGCATTGGAAAGATTTGTATTCATCGAACTTTTTGCCCAGAGAACATTGCCTTGGTTATCCATTTTAAATACCATAATATTTGTACTACTGCTAGATTGTAGTAGAGTAATGGCATCCAATATAATTTCAGTCTTATAAGTGCCAATAATTATTAAATTACCCTCTGAATCTAATCTTATTTTTGAAAACCCAGTTGTAGAATAAATCGATTCTGCATATGATTTTGCCCACAATACTTCTCCCAAGTTATTTTGTTTTATTACATACGAAGAGTATGATCCTGGTGTATTTGACAATACAAATTGCCCAAAAGTAATATTGCTACTTGAATACCCTCCAACTGTATAAATATTTCCTTGATTATCAACTACAGAATTGCGACAGCCCATATTCAAATCATTACCATAAGACTTTGCCCATTTCCAAGCTGGTTCTTGTGCATAAATTTTATTGCAAGATAATAAAATAATGAATGCTACTATTAATTTTCCACTTTTTTTGAGTACTATATTTTTCATGATTTCTTAGTTTAGTTGTTTATAATTTACTGTATTGAAATCTTTTTAATAATTTCTTGTTTATTTTTTGCGGTAATTTTTAAAGAATAAATTCCTTTTGCAAATTGTTCTCTTATCTCTAAAATACTTGGACTAATTTCTTTAGAATTGAATTGCACATTTCTGCCTAATTCATCAATTAATTCTATTGAAGTAATTTCTTCTTTTAACGAAAGTAAGTTTATTGAAAAAGAACCATTATTTGGGTTTGGATAAATAGAAATTAAGTCATTCATTTGCTTTTCGTTAATACCAATGTTATTTGACACAATTACAGTTTGTGTAAGTGTGTCGCTGCACATACCATGATAAACAACCAATTGTACTTGATAAGTTCCTGTATCTGAGTACAAATGAGAAAAACTTGAATTAGTATATGCTAAACTATCATCACCAAAAGACCAAAATCTATTCGATGTATTTATAGAATTATTTGTAAAAATGACGGCTTGGTTGTTAGAAAAATCTACCAAATTTGTACTTGCAGTAAAACTAGCATCTATTGGAAATTGGGTACAATCATAGTTATTACAAACTGAATCTTGGTAATAACACAAAGTACTATCACAGCCAAAACAATCAAGTTTTACAAGCCAAGCCTTTATTAGACCAACACTATCAAAAGCTGAACCACAAAATACTAAACCTGCATCATTTGTTGGCTTTATATCGACTAAATATTGTGATATAATTGGGTTTCTTTCGTATTCTTTGTGCCAAATTTCATTACCTAAAGGATCTAATTTATAAATTAATCCAGTATATCTTAAATTATCATTATAAGAAATTCCTCCTAAAATAATTGTTCCGTCATTCAATTCAAAAGGTGCAGCAGCTTCTAAACTTGTATAAGTTGGATTTGTAGTAAAGGTTTTCTCCCAAATCACATTACCTTCTTCATTAATTTTTAAAACTTTGGCAATGGTTGTATTTGTATTTTCATTCAACACATTTTTTTCTACTATATAAGATTTATCCGATAGTTTACACATTTGACCACCATAAGTTAAAAGTGGTGCATTTAAGCCATAAGTTTTTTGCCAAAGAATATTGCCTAAAGAGTCAACATTTATTGTTAAAACATCCATGTTTGAACTATAACTTTCACTTTGACCAGAAATAATATAACCATTTTTATTATTTTTAACAAGCGAAAAAGCACAATCATAATTTATTCCCCCATAAGTTTTTTCCCAAAGTAAATTTCCTAAGCTATCCGTTTCAGCTAAATAAAAATCTTCTGGTGTTGATGAACTTGAACTATATGAACCTGCCAAAATAAAATTTTTATTTGGCAATGATAATAAATCTGAACCGCTATTGTAAAATTCACTGCCATAGTTCTTAAACCAATTTAAATTAAACTCCTCATCGAATGACATTAAGAATATTTTTGCATTTGAACTATTAGTCGTGTCGAAAGCAGAGCCATAAACAAATAAATTAGTTCCTCTTTTTAATATTTTACGAGGGTAAAAAAATCGAATATCATCGGGGAAAACTTTCGTAAGAATTGTATCTCCCTTTAGGTCAGTCTTATAAAAAGTAAGTTTTCTATTTAAGGAGTCAAGTCTAATTCCAACAACATAATAATTACTTTCAGTTACTGAAACTGCTGATGCAATATTATGCCATGGTTTGGTGTATGTTTTATTAAAGTAATTTTGAGAAAAATAAAAGTTACACAAAAACAGAGTAAGAAAAGAGATTATTATTTTCATAACAAATTGAATTAAGAAGAGAAAATTTGGGATTTACAAAATGTAAATCCCAAATTAAAAAATTAATGATTTATTACAATTTGTTTAGTTTCAACTAAACCATTTACATCAGTATGTTTTAAGATATAAATGCCATTATTTAAATGAGTTTTAAATTCTTTGTAATTATCTTCTAACAATTGTGCTTCAAACTGTATTCTACCTAAGGCGTCAATAATTGTTATATTCCCAGTAGATTCCTTTGAGAATTTAACATTAATTTCACCCTCACTTGGGTTTGGATAAACAATAAATCGACTTTCTGCTATTATTTCTGTTTCTTCAGTTTCATTACTTGAATTATTAGCCAAACGCATACCGCTAGATAATTGAACATTTTCAGGTATTCTTGAAACGGAAGATTGCATGATGTCCAATAGCAAAGATTCTGCATGTATGGAAACCAAAACAGAAGCTGCACTAATTTCAGCAATAACTTGTTTTTCAAGAGCTGTAATTTCTCTTCTACTGCGATTTGTTTCCCCCAAGTTGGTCAAAATATCGTAAAAACGAAAGAATTGTTCCTTCTCATTATCAGTTCTTTGAAAATTGCTTAATTGCATTCTTGCTTCCGCATATTCCTCGTCTTCAATCAAGGTTGGAATTAAGATGTTAAAATCAGTAGTTTCCTCAGATGTTGATAAAACTTGACGCAAAACCTGCCCCTGTTCTTCATTGTTCAAAACATTAATTAAAGCGTTTTTCTTGGCAATTTTATTTGCACCATTTGGGGTTAAATTAAAATCATTCAACAATTGCGTGTAGCAATTATTACAAGGTAAAGCTACTTGCGTTGGACAAGAGTTATTTGGAATGTAAGGAGTTGTACATGGAAATAAATTTACATTTGCACTAATACAATTAGGCATCAAACTTGCTTGTGTTCTATATTCAAAACTTGGTACCGTTGCAGCTTTAAAAATTTGACTTGAGTTTGCACTGTTGCAAGACCCAAAAGTATTTCCTGCAGGTGAAGTTGCGGAAGCATTGCATGCCCCTTGGTTTGCCAAAACACCTGAAGTTATTGTCCAGTCATAGGTATTGATTCCTAAGTATTTATTGCATTTTATTTGCAACAAAGAATTGTTTTGTTCAGCTTGTGTTGCTGCATAAAAATTGCCGTTAAAGGTGTTTTTATATGCTTTCCCATTTGCTAAATTTGTATTTTTTGAAATTAAGCCATACGTGTAATTACTTGTTTGTGAAGTGTTAAATACATTTTCAGTAGCTAAGAACCCATAACTAGATTGCAGGTTCATTCCCCAAGATGGGTAATCAATAATACCGCTTGGCACAGTAAAAATATTAAAAGAAATTTCATCAAAACTACTTCCATTTGCCGTAATACCTTGAAAAGTATTATTAAATCGATTGTTTTTTATGCGAATGATTTTATTGGCACCACCAGTCGAATAAATATCAATACCAGCTGATAAATTTGAAAATGTATTAGAAACATTTTGTGGAGTACCTGAAATAACTTGATAAGCTGCGTCGTAAGAACGTATTCCAGTGCCACGTTTATGATAAGCCAAACTTAAATTTCCAAAAAATGAGTTTGCTTTAATGATAACATTTTTCACTTTTGAGGCTAAAATAAAAACATCTGAGCCTTGTTGATTGTATTTTATTTGGTCTTTTAAAAGGTTATTACATCTAAATGTACACTCAGTAATTGTACTACTATTTGCAACATAATTTCTTCCTTGAAAAGCTACTGAAATTCTATTATTTGTAAAAGTAGAATTTGAAGCATCAAGAATTCCGCTACCATATTCTAAAGTATTTCCGAAAGGTCTGTTTACTCTATATAATGCAACGCCAATTTCAGCATCTTTGATCACACTGTTGTTTTGTAAAATAACTTTTCCATTTGGAATATTCACAGTTGGTCCTCCTGGGTTTTTTGGTGGAACGTAACCATAAACTTGAATGCCCTGCCACATAGAAGGACATTCATTTATTCCTTTCAAGGTAGAATTTCTAATTATTAAAGTGGCGTTTGTATTTACTATAATTCCTGAATGTGTTTGACCCAAATCTGGAATATTTGGTATTAAATCATCCACAAACTGAATTGTTTTATTATTAATCAAATAATTTAAACCAGATTGAACATTTATAGGGCCAGCAACTTTAATTTGTCCATCACCATTCAAATCTTGAATATTTTGCCCGTTGGATGTAATGTTAATTCCGTTTGGATAATCATAATTTACAGCATTCATAACGATAGTCTTAGTGTTGCTCGCACCAATTCCGTCTTGATTTATGTAGAAATGTGTAATAGTGTAAGTGCCAGAATTTTGGTATTGCCAAGTATAAGTAGCATCACCCCAAATTGGAACAAATGGATTATTTGGATCGTTAAACTCCCAACGATTATATCCTCCAGTTTCAGTAGCTGAAACACTTACTTTATGGTTACAAGGATTGACAACATACGTAAAATCAGCTGTTGGTAAATTTGCCCACGGCCCATTTAAAATCTCTAAAACACCAATTTGAGTAAGTATTTTGTCTGGTGAACCGCTTTTAGTCATGTCAACCATGTTTGATGTTCCATCACTTAAGGTTTCAACAAATAGATCGTAGGTATTTTTTGGCAATGTTGCTAAAGTAGCATTGTTTATAACTTCAAATTTGATGTTAAACACATTTTGAATTGCAACTCCAATATTCACTCCCAAACCACTAAAATTAGCAGTTATTTCTACACTATTATATCCTGTTTGCGATGGAGTTTCCGCATTAACTGGGGATTCCAAAGTTCCTGTATTAATAACTCCCCAATTACCTGTTTGTACTGGAGCTACTCTTAAAAAGTTAGGGTAGTGCACTTTAAATTTTATTTGTGTCACATTATTAAATGGTTTGTGGCAATTATACCACATTGTCAATTGCTGCGGATTATCTGTCGATTGCGCATTAGCAGCTGAAATACTTAAGTTTCCAGGGCAACCAAAAGAAATATAAATAACAGTTTGATCACATTTTTGAATGCCGCTTACTGTATTAGTTGCACAAGCGATATTTGGTTCCTGAGCCACACTTTGCGTTTGGTCATTTCCTGTAACCAAATAACTTCCTGTATAAGTAAAAGTTTGCGTTGTATTTGGTGCCATTGTAACAGTGCCTGATAAATCATTTGCTAAAGTTAATCCACTTGGAGGGGTGTCAATAATAAACGTACTTGGCAAATCATCGGTAATGTTATACGTTTCTGAATTTTCAGAATCATTTGTCAATGTAATTGTATAAGTAATTGTTTGATAGGTATATCCACCTAAAGTTTCAATTGTTCCTAATAGTTGCGCCTTGTCAATGGTGAAAGTGTTAAGGGCAACATCAAATAGAGTAGCATCACTTCCACATTGTGTAATTACATCCGTAGCAATTGCCGAATAGGTTCCAACTCCAACATTTGTTAGTGTATTTCCAATTGTCCCATCACCCCAAACAATATTGGTTGCATTGGAAGTTGCCGTCAATGTTACTGTTCCATTTTCATAGACTGAGGTAGGGCCAGAAATAGAGATAGTTGGTTGAGGGTTTATTGTAACTGGCATTGAAGAAGTTATAGAACAATTAGAATTGTTGTTTTCTGATACTGGTGTTGCAGTGCAGGTAACATTGTAAGTTCCAGCAGTTGTGTAAGTGTGAGCCGGTGGGGTATCAGAAGTGGTTGTTACAGTAGGTGAATTATCTCCAAAATCCCAAACATAAGAATAAGTAGTAGGAGCAACTGTTATCGTATAATACAGGCCACCACAATTGTCGTGATATGCATGTTGGTTATTAAAAAAACCTGTAAACGAAATATTCAGAGGTGCACCTGTTCCAGTGAAGTTGTAATTAAAAGTGTGATCTGCTTGCGGAGGTGTATCAGTTGCAACCGGCACCATATTGCCATAAACACCAGTAACTAAATTATAATTTACCATTATTGACAAAAGTATTGTTTAAGTAATAACTTCCTGCATCTCTGTACCTGTCATTAATTCCATCACAATTGTCTAATCCCCAATATGATAATATTCCTGAAACCTGAAGATTGTAATTTTGTCCACAAATTAAAGGGGTAGAATTAAAATTAGTTGAACTATTAACAAACTGAGGTCCAAAAGGATTTAAAAAATAATTGTTAAGCACTACGTCACCTGTATTTAATCCTCCAGTTAATAAACTCGAAAAATCAACAGGGCTTCCAACACAAAAAGTAGTATTAGAAGTTGAAACTCCTAAACTTATCTGTGAAAAACTCCTCGCACTAATTAAAAAACTCGAAATTCCGAGTATAAACAAAAGTTTATAATTGCTTGTGAAAAGGATTCTTACCCTCTCCCATTTTTCTGTTAAAGCCCTAAAAGCTACGTTAAATGTTTGTTTTTTCATGGTAAAATAGATTGGGTAATGGAAAATTATAAACGTAAACTTACAACTTTTTTTTTAATATCCAAGCTTTAGTTTAAAAAAACATAGGTACAAGAAAAATAGTAAAGACGCTATTTTTTTTGTAAAGCTGTAATTTTAACCCCTCACTTTTTCTCCACCAAACAAACACAATAAGCTTTTATAGCCAAGCTTTCTCCAAAAGAATCAACTTTTTCATGTGTTGTAGCTTTTATTGAAATCACATCCGTTTCTGATTCTAAAATTTCGGCTAT
>CAMBRH010000125.1 GCA_945870115.1 Chitinophaga pinensis
TACCACATATGCTTAAGCAAGGAAAAGGAGCTATTGTAAATAATGCTTCTATAGCTGGATTAGTTGGTTTTTTGGGAGCACCTTCATATGTTGCTTCGAAACATGGTGTAATAGGTTTAACAAAAAATGCAGCACTCGAAAATGCAAAACTTGGAATTAGAGTAAATGCCGTTTGCCCTGGCGTAATCAAAACACCGATGATTGACCGTTTTACTGGTAAAAATAAAGAAGTAGAAAAACAATTTGAATCTATGGAGCCGATTGGTAGAATGGGACAAGCTGAAGAAGTTGCTGAAGCTGTTGTTTGGCTCTGTTCTGATTCTGCTTCCTTTGTTACAGGAATTACGATGCCTGTCGATGGAGGGTGGGTTGCCCAATAATTCATTATGATAAGTATCATGCCCCTCATTAACGAAGTTCATAATTAAATTAATACATCAAACTTAATTTTACAATTAATAATTGAATTAAAAGTGCGGCGTCAGCACGATAATCACTGACAAATTTACCATGAAAAATGTTATTCTTTTAGGTAGTATTTTAATTGTTTGGTCAGTTAATTTGAATGCGCAAATTCCAAATGGCGGATTTGAAATATGGGAGAACTATACTGATAATTTTACTGGTCACAATTATGAAAAACCGGATTTATGGGTTGGTTCGTTACCTAATAATTTGGTAGCTTCATTTTCTATTGCGAAAAACCCTGAAAGCTACCCACTTGGAACAGGACAATATTCTATGAAAATTCAAGCTGATTTAACTAATGGAGTACGAGGAGCGGCGATTAGCAGTGATGTTTCAGATCCTATGTTGAATTGGACACCAAAACCTTCTTTTGCTATAAATTATAGACCGACATCATTGTATTTATATTACAAATGTTTTCCATTTGGTGGAGATACCATAATTGGAATGGTTTATTTTTATAAAAACGGTGTAGTAATAGGCAATCCTTCATGGGGAACGACTCAAACCGTTTCAAATTGGACAGCTGCAGAAATACCAATGACTTTTAATACTGTTGACATCCCTGATTCGGCAACTATACTTTTTGTAACTGGGGCATATGTTCAACATTCCGAATCAACTTTGTATCTAGACAATTTAAGTTTTACAGGTTTTGTAAGTTCCGTTTCTGAGAATAATATGGAAAATGCCAATTTTAGTTTATACCCAAATCCTTCGTCTGACATTGTAACTTTGAATATAAACAATGCCAAGAATTCCGAACTGATACTTTATATTTATAATGATTTTGGAGCTCTCATAAAGACAGAAATACTGAAGCAAAACAAGCATCAATTCAGCACCAAAGATTTAATAAACGGAGCTTATACGATTGAAATCAAATCACAAGAATGGTCGGTGAAACAAAAGTTAATAATTCAAAAATAAAGTAATTAATATTAGGAGTGCGGAGTCAGCACTGTAATCACTGACTAAATAATTATGAAAAAAACAATAATATCATCCAAAATATTAAGAGTCATAATGGTTGGTCTATTATTACTATTAACAAACTTTATTTCTGAAGCCCAAACAGGAGGTGCAATTTATCAGACAGGTCCTCTTATGATGAGAACAAAAATTTATCCGATTGCAAGCCAATTAAACAATGGAAAAATCATTTCTTTTGGTGGAAGGGAGAATGGATTTGTATCTTGTGGGTATGCCGATATTTATGACCCATCAACAAATTTGTTTTCTGAAATCCCAATGAATTTCACACATGATATGGGTTCAGTAGCTAAATTATCAGACGGCAATTATTATATAGCTGGTGGAGGCCAAAATTTAGGAATTCCGGCCTATGCTACTTGTGAAGTGTATGATAATTCTACAGGTACATTTAATATTAAAGCATCCATGACAACAGCAAGAATGATGCTGGCAAGCACTCAGCTAAGCAATGGCAAAGTGCTAATTGCCGGAGCTTGGTACGACAATACTGCAGCTTCTTACGGAGAACTTTATGATCCTGTAGCCGATACATATACTATTACAGGAACACTGAATCAACCCAGAGCGCAGGAAATACTTCTACCGACAACAGATGGAGGTGCTGTTATGGCTGGTGGTTGGCCATCTTTTGGAGGGACTGTTTTTACTAGTACGGAATACTATAATGCTTCCACAAATGCATTTGAAAACTTAAATTCTGAGTTAATTCCAGCTGATCCAGGGTGGTTGTTGAACCACATTTCAACACGACCGATTGATGATTCCCGCATGAGTAATGGAAATTATATTTTATTAGCATCTAGAAGTGCGCCAACTTTAGAATTTGCTTTAATTGAATTCAATCCTACCTCCAAGTTATTTTCAAAACTAGTTACTTCCGTGCCTTTATCAGATTCACTTACTGATGGTGGTTTTTTTGATTTGGTATTAAACAGAACCGATAACATCGCTTATGTTTTAGGTGTGAAGGCTAGTACTGATCCTCAACAAGTTTGTCTTGTGACAGTTGATTTAAGTACAGCAAATGTTTATTATCCTTCAACATCTAACACATTATTAGCACAGGAATACCTTACTCCTGGAATGACCTATGTAAGTTCTGTTGGAAAAATTCTTTTACAAGGAATTAGCTCTTATCCAGATAATTTCAATGCTACAAATAAAACCTATTTGTTAACACCTCAACTTCAAGTCGGAATTATCGAAGTAAGTAATAATTCATCGCCAATTATCAGTTGTTATCCTAATCCTTCATCCGATTTTGTAACTGTGAAAATTGAACATCTGAAAACTTCTGACTACACGTTAAATATCTATAATCTATTGGGTGCTTTAGTTACATCAGAAACTCTAAATCAAAACACACAACAAGTTAATGTAAATAATTTAGCTTCAGGAGTATATACGCTTGAAATCAAATCAATAGAATGGTCAGGAAAACAAAAATTTATTATTCAAAAATAAAGTAATGAAAATTAAATGTGCGGAGTCAGCACCATAATCTCTGACAAAATTGCTATGAAAACACTGATACTTTTTACAAGTTTATTGCTTGTTTCGTCAATCAATTTAAATGCACAAATCCCTAACAATGGATTTGAGGATTGGACTAATTTTGGAATTTATGACGACCCCAATGGATGGGCGACAATGAATTCTTTATCAATATCTTCGTTTCATTCATGCACCAAGTCAACAGATCATTTTCCTGCTGCAGTGGGAAATTATTCGCTTCGACTTGAAAATAACACCTCCTTAACTCAAACGACTGGTTCTTACGGTTTGACAGTAACAGATACCATGGCTTATCCTTTTCAACCGACGTTTCCAATCGTAGGACATCCAACAAGTTTATGTGGATATTATAAATATTTGCCTCAAAATGGCGATTCACTTTGGATTAAAATTCTTTTGTTTGATAATGGAATAATGATACTTGACGAACAAATTGTTGCTATTGCATCATCCTCTTGGTCTTCATTTACGATTCCTTTTTCGACATATAATTCTGCGGATAGTGCAACTATAATGATGGCAGCCTTTTATCCAAATGGGCCTTTAGATGAACCAAATGGAAATTCTGTTCTTTATGTCGATAATCTGAGTTTTGATAATCCAATTACAGGAATTTTTTCTTTAAAAGCTGATATAAATAACTTTGTTACATATCCAAACCCAGCAAATAGTTTTTTTTATATTGATTTCAAGAATGAAAATCAAGCAAATTTAAAAGTAACTGTTTCCAATACTCTTGGGCAAATTATTAAAAGTGAAATACTGCAAAATAATCAACAAGAAATAGATATTAGTGATTTTAAAGGAGGAACGTATTTCTTAGAAATAAAGAGCGAAGAATGGTCTCAAAAACAAAAATTAATCATTCAAAAGTAATAAATTAAACATCTTAAATCCTTAGAACATGAAAAAAAATACTCTCATTTTGACTTTGCTAATCTTCAATTCAATATTTTTATCAAATAAAGTAATTGCTCAAGAATTTCCAATAGCAATAGAAAATGATTCAACATTTGCGGGAGGAGTTGCTTTTGATGGGACAAACTATTTAATCACAATTATAGGAGATGTATTGAGTAAGGATAATATTACTTTTCAATTTATTTCACCGAGTGGAACATTAGTAGGTAATAGAATCTCTCTTGGTCAAAAGGGAGGTAACGCTCAGGTAGCATTTGACGGGACAAACTATCTTCTTGTATGGAATGGATATAATTGGAATCCTTTCATGCAAGAACCTTATGATACCACTAGTGTTTTTGGTCAGTATATTACACCTTCAGGAACTATGGTTGGGTCAAGCTTTACAATTCAAACAGGCATTGACAATAAACACCTTGGTAGTGTTTCTTTTCACGACACGACCTATTTGCTTACTTACTTAAAAGGTGGTAACCATATCAATTATCTTTATGGACAACGAATAAGTAAAACCGGAATACTTATTGGGGCAGCAATTCAAATAAGTAATAATTATGCAAGGGAGGTTGCTAAGGCTTTTGATGGTACAAATTATTTGGTTGCCTGGGTTGAGGGTTCTGGATTTCCAAATGATAAAGTAGTATACGGACAATTTTTAAGCAATTCTGGTTTATTGGTTAATTCTAATTTTATTATTGATGGAGGAATTGGTTTAAGTGACAATCCAATGGCTATGGCATTTGACGGTTCAAGATATTTAGTAGCTTTTCATGAGCAGGCTATGGATAATAATTCGAGATGGAATCTTTATGCTAGATTTGTTTCCACTGCAGGCATCGTTGACCCGAACAGCGTTACCATTTGCGATTCTACACAGAATCCATTTCTTCCTTCAGTTGCTTTTAACGGAACGAATTATCTTATTACTTGGGTAAATATGTTTTCAGAGGGAACACTCAACTCTACCCAAATTAAAGGCAGGTTTTTTAACACCTCTGGTCTTCCGATTGATACAGCTTTTGCAATATTCAATGTAATTGATAATAAAATCCCTATTGGTGGTGTAAATTTATTTGAAAATAATCAATTTTTTATTGTGGGAAACAGAATAGATACAAATTTTATGGATGGAGATGTTTATGGAGTATTTTTGGATGCATTTAATGCAAAAATACTTGAAAAAAAACATGATTTTGATGCAATAAATATTTATCCAAATCCAAGTTCCGATTACATTTCATTGAATTATATTAATTCGAAAAATAAAGATCTAGAAATAAGAATTTTTAATATAAAAGGTGAATTAATTAGATTTGAAATCTTAAAATACAATGATAAAAACATAAATATTGCAAATTTACCATGTGATATTTACTTTTTGATGATTAAATCAGACAATTATATTTTGAATAAAAAATTAATAATTGAAAGATAAAAATCAATTCGATTATAATCAGCAATTATGAAATCATCTAAATGGAATAACAATAAGAGAATAAGATTTTGCAAGCAAGTTATATTCAAAACCTTTAAATAATGCTTTCGCAATTGCTCTGGTAAATTGCAACTTCTAATTTTTTTTTAGGCTTTTTACAGAAGTCAATCCCAAAATTTTAATTTGCCAAATCAATACCCACTTATGTTAAGTTTTTAACAAAATTATTTTCCCAAATCATTCTATCTTTAAATCAATGTTTAAAGTAATGTCTATTAGGATATGTATTATCCAAAAGTTAGAGTTAGCATTACGCTGCCTCAGGAACCAATCCCAAAATACCAAATAATGACTACATAAATCACAATGATATCTTAAATACTTAAGCTCTTAAAATGAAAATTAATTATCCGCAATCGGATCCTAATTCCTTCTCAGTTGAAGAGATTTTGCTTGTATTTCAGACAGATTCCGAGGTGGGATTAAGCCAAACCGAAGCAGAAAAACGAGCCGTTGAATTTGGTCCGAATATTTACCAAGCCCAAAAGCAGAAGAGTGTTTTTCTGATGATGCTTCTGCAATTCAAAGGCCCTATTGTTTATTTATTGCTTTTTACGGTAGCGGTTACTTTCTACTTTCAAAATTTTATTGAAGCTATTGCTATTTTGGTTGTGATTTTGGTTAATGCTCTCATTGGTTTTTTAATGGAGTTGCAGGCACGCAATTCTATGCATGCACTCTTGGAAATGGATATGATACTTTCTAAAGTGCTTCGTGATGGAAAAATTAGGGAAATACCCTCTATAAATATTGTTCCGGGAGATATTATATCGCTGGAAGCGGGTGATGTGATTCCGGGTGACGCACATCTAATAGAAATCAACCAGTTGCAATGTGATGAATCTTCACTCACAGGAGAGTCTCTACCGACTGAAAAAAACATAAAAAAACTTGTAAAAGGCACTGCTCTCGGAGACCAATTTAATATGGTTTTTAAAGGCACTTCTGTGACCAAAGGAAATGGAAAAGCAGTCATTACAGGAATTGCTCAAGATACTCAATTAGGTACCATCACTTCACTAGTAGAAAATGTTAAAGAAAAGGAAACACCACTCGATAGTAAAATTCGTTTGTTAAGTAAAAAGCTGATATGGATTACATTGGCTATGACAACCATTTTTGCCATCACTGGTCTAATTCAGGGTAAAGACTGGGTACTTATTTTAAAGACTTCTATTGCCTTAGCAGTAGCTGCTTTTCCAGAAGGACTACCTATTGTAGCTACTGTGGCTTTGTCTAATGGGATGCTTTTGATGGCGAAGCGAAATGCCATCGTTAAAAAATTATCGGCAGTTGAAACTTTGGGAAGTACCAACGTGATTTTGACAGATAAAACAGGAACCTTAACAGAAAATAAAATATATGTTGATACGCTTTCCTTTCCCGAAGAATCATTAAAAGTTTCAATCAAAGACAATATCCTGAATTTTGAAAAAGGAAATATTGAAAAAAGTGATGCAGGTTTTAAAAAATTAAGATTAACAGGAGTGCTATGTAATAATACTTTCACAAAAAATGGAGATGACAATACAGAATTAACTGGTGATCCAATAGAAATTGCACTTGTTCACCTCGCTAACGCATCAGGCACAACTGCCAAAGTACTGGAATTACAATATGAAAGGATTGGCGAAATGCCTTTTAGTTCAGACACCAAAATAATGGCCACATTGCACAAAAGTGCAAGTGGGGATTTTGTTGCTGCAAAAGGTTCTGTTGAGCATTTGTTGGAAAAATGCAGCAAGTTGCAAGTTGGATCAACCATAATAGATTTGGGTGACAAGGAAAAAAAAAAAATCATTTCAGATTCTGAAAAAATGGCTGCGGAAGGTTTACGTGTATTAGCATTTGCCTTTAGGGAAGAAGCTGAAATTGACACAAGTGATTATTTGAAAACATTAGTCTATGTAGCCATGATTGGTTTCTTGGATCCCCCTCGATTAGATATTAAAGAAGCGATGCTGACTTGCAGAAATGCAGGTATAAAAATTGTATTGATTACTGGCGACCATCCTTTAACAGCTCTTAATATTGCTAAAAAAGTAGGATTGGTAGATGAAAGTGAACAAAATGCAATTACTGGAATCGATTTACCTCCAATGGAATCACTTTCAAATGAATGGAACAAAAAGATACTTTCAACAGCCGTATTTGCTCGTACCACACCCAAACAAAAATTAGAAATCGTAGCTATTTATCAAAAAGCAGGAAATATTGTAGCAATGACAGGTGATGGCGTAAATGATGCACCTGCACTTAAAAAAGCAGATATTGGCATTGCTATGGGCTTAAGAGGTACTCAAGTAGCAAAGGAAACTGCCAGTATTGTGCTAAAAGACGATTCGTTTGTATCTATTGCAGAAGCAGTATCACATGGAAGAGAGATATTTCAGAATATACAAAAATTCGTAGTCTACCTTGTTTCATGTAATTTAAGTGAAATATTTATTGTGACTATTTTAGGTTTTGTTGCACCTGCCTCTACTTTACTTCCACTGCAGATACTATTCTTAAATATGGTAACAGATGTATTTCCTGCACTGGCACT
The DNA here is from genome assembly GCA_945870115.1 of Chitinophaga pinensis. Classification (GTDB taxonomy): domain Bacteria; phylum Bacteroidota; class Bacteroidia; order Flavobacteriales_D; family Crocinitomicaceae; genus M2408. The sequence goes on from CAMBRH010000125.1 coordinate 7,944, forward strand.
TGGCTTAGGCAAAGGAGATAAAACAGTTATGGAAAGACCGCCAAGAAGCCCTAAGCTCCTTATTGTTTCTAATAAAGATTGGATTACTATTAATTTATATGCTGCTGCTATGACTTTATCAGTAATTGTTGCTGTGTTTTATTGCAACCACACTATTTCAACTGATTCCAAAATTTTAAATAATGTAGCATTTATAACGCTTGTATTTGCTCAACTATTTCATGTATTCAACATGTCCTCAGCACATGCAAATTTATTTGTGAATGACATCACTAAAAACAAATTCGTGTGGATGGCTCTTTTAATTTGCACCATTCTTTTGGTGTTGGTTTATGCATTTCCTCAGATGCGATTAGTGCTCGGGTTAGAAATGCTATCTGCTAAAGCGTGGTTGGTATCTATTCTAGCTGGATTGATTCCATTGGTGCTAGTGCAGGGATATAAAATTATTTGGGGGAATAACAAAAAAATCTTCAATGAAAATGGTTTCAATAGCACGGCTTAAAAAGCTGATTCAAAATGAAAAAACAAGTTGCCGACAGGAGAATACCATTCTAAAACAAGGGTTTGGAAAAAGTGGCGGTTCAATGCCTTGGATAAATATTTTTGGTAAAAATAGCCACCTTGGCCAAGCGTTGAACCTATATTCAACGAATAACTGGTAGGAGTGAGCGATATGGGAGGAATCTTTTAGATAAAATCAGAATTTCACTAAAAAAAGAAGATCATCAATTTGTTTCAATTGATGAGTTTTGCACCTATACTGGATTAAAAAGAGTGGATATCGAACCGTTTTTGAGAGATTGAATAGTTTACACTCTCAAATAAAAGTCCTTACTTTGATTGATGAATAGTTTGATATATTTTGTATTACTTTGATATATTAATTCAAAAAGTATCATTATATTTGCAATAAGAAATCGCTCTTTTATTTATATAAATACAAATAATTTAAAATTCTAAGTAACCTCTTAGGTAACCTTAGGAGTTTCTGTAAGTTTAACGCACTGTTTATGCTGTCTAGGGAATTATATCAAAGTCCCGTCCAGACCGCTAGTTAAGAGCGTAAATCTTACAAAAACCCCTAAAATCCTTTGATTTTAGGGGTTTTTTATTTGCCCCTATTTTTAAATTATGCAAAAAAAGGTAACCAAGTTGGTAAATTGTATTTAAAGACAAATGTTAAATTAACTCAATTAATTTCCTTTATAAATTGCAAACTTTTTAATTTCATTTTCTGATTTCAAAAAATAAATACCATTTGGAAAGTTATTTACAGAAATTGATTTGATTTTTCCTGATTGAGTCATAATAATTTCACCTAATGAATTCATTATTTCAATACCATTTAAATTTCTTGAAAAATTAATTTTATCAAGTGCAGGATTAGGAAAAATACTAAAATCAATTTCTGCAAGCTTTTTTTCGACTCCCAATGGACCAATTTGAATACTATCCATTAATCCGGTACTAAGATTATAATAACTACCACTTGCTTCATTTTCAAGTTTCACTGCTCTACCCATATAAACGTTATTGGTTGGTA
>CAMBRH010000126.1 GCA_945870115.1 Chitinophaga pinensis
GGAATTCCACGACCATTATCTCTAACAGTAACAGAATTATCTTGATTAATAAAAACATCAATTGTATCACAATGTCCAGCCAAAGCCTCATCGATTGAGTTATCGACAACTTCGTAAACTAAATGATGTAAACCCTTAATTCCGATGTCACCGATGTACATCGCAGGTCTTTTTCTTACTGCTTCTAATCCTTCAAGTACTTGAATATTATCCGCTGAATAATCGTCTTTTTTTATATCTTCACTCATAGTTTTTCTGTTGGAAAATCTTTTTTTATGTAAAGGCACAAATATACGCAATTTAAAGCGTGAAAAATAGTTTGATTGGCTAGAAATTGTGAGTAGTTATCAACAAAATATTAACTTTTTTTTAAATGAGTTATGAGTTATGAATGCAGAATTATGAGTTTTTTAAATCTTGAAAAAATTTTGACTTTGACTTTGATTTATAGCTCATCGTTCATAATTCACAATTCATTACTTGTTTTCAATCCACTGAATTATTTCTTCGCACATTGGACTTTTATTAGGGCTAATATTTTTTACCAATTTTCCGTTTTCATCGATTAAATATTTGTGGAAATTCCATTTTACTTTTGAATCTTCAATACCATTTTTTTCTTTTTGTGTCAGAAATTCGTAGATTGGTGAAATATCATCTCCGTTTACGGAAATTTTCGCCATCATTTGAAAACTAACTCCATAATTTTTGGAGCAAAATTCGGCAATTTCATTATTAGTGCCAGGTTCTTGTGACATGAAATTATTTGCTGGAAATCCAATTATCACTAAATTTTGATCTTTGTATTTTTTATTCAATTTCTCTAATTCTTCGTATTGCGGCGTTAAACCACATTTTGAAGCTGTGTTTACAATTAAAATTTTCTTACCTTTTAAAGTTGAAAAATCCAAGGTGTCGCCTTCAATTGTTGCAGCTTTGTAATCATAAATTGTTTGCGCTGAAATTGTTTGAAGGCTGAAAATTGATGCAAAAAGGAAAATTAATGTTTTCATAAGGTGAATTTAAATATATTGTAAATGAACATTTAATTCTGTAAAAAGTTTATTTTTGATTTTTTGGAACAAATTTAGCTATTTTACGATTAACAAGATGTAAATTTTATTTCAGTGAAAAGTTTTTTCTTTTTTTTAAGTGTTATTTTAACTTTTTCGGTTTTCTCGCAAGTAAATTTGTCTGGAACTTGGCAAGGTGTTCTTTTGCGTGATGGCTCAAAAGAAAGCGAAGCTCTAATTTTTTATGTTGATTTAACTTTCTCAGGAAAAGAAATTAGTGGAAAAACGAGGCAAGAATCGTATGATTCAGAATTTTATGCTATTCAAAAAATTAAGGGAACTAGAACGGATAATAAAATTGAATTCAAAGAAAATGTGATTATTGACAAAAAAGCGAGTTCAAAAATCACTTGGTGTTCATCTGATTTTAAAGGTGAATTTATTGATTCCACTGGCTACATTTCTGGCACTTACAAAAGTTCTACATGCAAACGTGTTTCAGGGAAATTCATTTTATACCGTTCAAAAGCAAAGTTTTCTGAAACGGCAATTCCAAGTTTGGGTCACGCTTGGCGTGATGTTTTTTTAATGGATTTAAAATTTGGCAGAAAAGCACCGGAAGTTCGAGACAAAGAAAGAGAAAACTTTAAATTTCAACCGATTTATTTTGATCACGATAAAACTGAAATTAAATTAGAATTTCAAGCATATTTGCTTGAAATGATTCGTGTTGTAAACGGACATTCTGACTTAAGAATTCAAGTTACAGGACATACAGATGCTGATGGTTCAGATATTTACAACGAAGATTTATCGCGTAGAAGAGCAAAATCAATCGAAGTTTTTTTTAAAGCAAATGGCTTAGAGCTCAAAAAATTACAAATCGATTTTAAGGGAGAATCTGAACCAATTGACAATAATAAAACAGAAGCTGGTAAGAAATTGAATAGGAGGGTGGATTTTAAGTTTATTTGAATTTAAATCATACAATTAACTCACATTTTTACATTAAAACTACGAATCAGATAAAAATTTGCATTTTGAAAAAAGGATAGAAATATCTTAAAAAAATGTACTTTTGAAATAAATTCTAAAAATGCCAAAAATTCTAATTTTAATCATTTTCTTTTTTCTTACAAAGTTTTCTTTAGCTCAATTTTTGAACACCAATGTTGATTCAACTTGGTATAAGTACAAAAAAGAAATTATTATTGGTGGCGGTGCAACACAATTTTTAGGTGATTTGGGAGGGAGAAATTATGACAGACCTAAGAGATTATTTAACGACATAGACATAGAAGCTACTTCTTGGCAAGCACACTTGGGTTTTCGCTACCATTATCATCCTTTATTTGCAACAACTTCTCTGCTTCATCTCGGACAATACAATGCAAGTGATTACTATACTTTTGGAAATAGAAGATCTGCTAGAGAAATAAATATAAAAGGTGGCTTAATTGATTTTTCACAAAGAATTGAATTTATTTTCTACTCAAAATACAGTGCTAAATATATAAATGATAAACCAAGATACAAGCGCTTTGAACTTTATACTTTTACAGGGATAGGAGTTTGTTATTTTGAGCCTAGAAGTTCTAAGTATGAACAATTCTCGATGTGGAAAGAAGGTGTCAGACTAAGACAATTAAGTACCGAAGGACAAGGTCAACCTGGAGGTTTTGGTGAAACTTACAAGCCATTTACAATTGTCATTCCTTTTGGATTTGGACTTCAAAAAAGTATTTCGAGAAGACGAAGTATTAAGTTTGAACTTACTTACATAAAATCGTTTACTGATTATATGGATGACACTTCTACAAAATATTATAGTTATCCCTTCAATGATGTAACTGCATCTCCTGAACAACTTGTTTTCTCAAATCCTGCTGGATCTGCACAATTTAAAAACGGCGACGAGCGCGGAGGTAAAGGCAAAGATTGTTACTTTTATGCCAGTTTTTCTTTTGTAAAGGCTTTAGGAATAAAAGATAAAAAGTCGAAAACTGAAAGATCGTTTTTGAAAAATTTAAGGTTAATATTTTAAGTACTTTTGAAATAAATTTAAACACAAATGTTAAAAGTTTTAGGTATAATTCCTGCACGTTATGAATCTTCTCGTTTTCCGGGGAAACCTTTGATCGATTTGAAAGGTAAAACGATGATTCAACGCGTTTATGAAGGAACAAAAAAATCACAAAAATTAAGTGAAGTGATTGTAGCAACTGACGACAAACGGATTTTTGACGAAGTGCTTCGTTTTGGTGGAAAAGCAATGATGACTTCCAAAAATCATCCAAGTGGAACAGATCGCTGTGGTGAAGTGAGTTCACATTTTACTGATTTTGATGTGGTTGTAAACATTCAAGGCGATGAACCATTGGTAGATTTTCGCCAAATTGACAGTTTAATAGAAGCTTTTGAAAATGAATCAACTTCCATAGCAACTTTGGGAATAAAAAGCGTAAGTTTAGAAGACTTACAGAATCCAAATCGCATAAAAATTGTTGTAAATCAAGCCAATAAAGCACTTTATTTTTCGCGGTCGTGTATTCCGAATTTCGCAAATTATTCAGAAAATCCTTTGGAATTTTATCCTTTTTTGCGCCACATTGGTTTGTACGCTTACAGAACGGAAGTTTTACAAAAATTAATTACCTTAGAACCAACAAAATTGGAAAAAATTGAATCATTGGAACAATTGCGTTGGCTGTATTATGGTTTTGAAATTACAGTTGTTGAAACTACAATTGAAACCCCAAACATCGATGTTCCAGCAGATTTAGAACACGTTTTAAAACAATTAGAATGAATTTTTTAGCAGTTTTTATTGGTGGTGGCTTGGGTTCTTTGGCAAGGTATTTAATGGGAATTCTTGTTGCAAAAACAAATCAAAATGGCTTGAGTGAATACTTTCCATTAGCAACTTTTCTTTCCAATTTATTGGCATGTATTATTTTGGCGGCAACACTTTATTTTTTCAAAGATAAATTTACTGGTTTCCCATGGATTTCTCCCTTAATAATTTCTGGTTTTTGCGGTGGGTTTAGCACTTTTTCAACTTTTTCCTTTGAAACGAGTTTACTTTTCCAACAAGGAAATTATACGTGGGCGATTTTAAATATTGTTATTTCACTTGCTTTTGGAATTGGGCTTTTTTTAATGTTGGAGAAACAATAAATTTATTTATAAAGTTTAAATTCTGAGAAGTTTTTGTCATGGTTTTTAAACAAAAACACACGCCAAAAACGAATTAATTTTTTTCATTCACGGCGGATTGATATCCGACATTAAAAACATTTAACTCTTCTGGATTTATGATTTACCAAACTGGACATGAATCGCATCCATTTATTGGTTTGAAATAAAGCAAGAATCCAACAGAAATTGCTCTTTGTCCATACAAAAAGTGTTGTTTTGATAAAGCTGTCAAATCTCCTTTTCTTGTAATCAATTTGTTTTGATAAACTGAATTTCCACTTAATTCTCCTTGAACGAAGAAATTTTGAAAAAATTCTAAACGAACAGAACCTTGTGCATTCAGTTGAAATCCTGACATAGAAATTGCTTTCTTGGAATAATTTTTCTCAAAATTAAAATCGGTACTTGACAAAACTCCACCCATTCCAATTCCTAAACTTACACAAAGTGCAAAGGTTTTATTTCTCGCTTGAAAAAGTTTTTCAGTTCTCATCAATCCGAGACTGATGTAATTCATTCTATTTTCTAAATGAAAATCTGTTCGATTTGTAATCACAGCTTGATTATTGTATTCGCCCGACCAAACGCTGTCAATTCCTTGATTAATTGTTCCACTTAAAAGTGCAGCATTTCCATCATCAAAAATGTATTTTATGTGATCAACTCCAAGAGAAAACGCCATTTTATTTCTAAAATAATAACCCATTCTCAAATTATATTGAGGAGAATTTGGTGTGTTTACACTTAAAAAATCACTGAAAGATTTACTTTGTTTATCAGAAAAATGACCTTCTTTTATTGAAAAATCATAACCATAGGCTTTAAATGAAATATCTCCCTCTGTGTAATAAGCTCTGTTCCATCCAAAATTCCCAAAAAGTGTTCCTCTTCCATGTGAGATTTTTTTAACATTTGAAAAAACTCTTTGAGCTTGTATTTCAGAAAATAAAAGCGAGCATAAAAAACAAGCTAATATTAAAAATTTGGAGCTAATTTTTTTCATAAAGAATTATTTTTGCATCAACTGAACCCATTCTTCTTGCGTCAAAATTTTCTCTAATTTGTAATCCGTCTTCATGTTTACATCATGAATTCTAACCAAACCTAGTCCTTCAGCAAAATAAGATTTAAAAGCCGCTTTTTGTTCGTTTTCCTTTTTAGTAAATGGATTTACGATTGTAAAACGCAAAGTATCTAGCATTATGATAGTATTTTTAGATTCATTCATAACGCTAGTTTTTATTGGAGAAGATTTAAAGAAGGATCTTTTTGTTTCACTCAAAATAAAAGTTGAATCTAAAAATCCAGGAAACCTACTTGCAAACCATGTTTTGTCATTTGAATTCATCGGAAACATACGGTTTTTGAATAATTGTGCTTTCGTTTTTGCGCCACTTCCATCAACCACCATGTGATCAATTATACTCAAACTATCCAAATTATAGTTGTAGGCTTCCGTGATTCTTCCGTCCTCCGTATAAGATTCTACAACAATGTGTTTTCCATAAGAATCATCAATTCCATAAACACGGTAAAATTTTTCATTTAAACCGTGAATTACATCTCTGTAAACATAAAATTTCGCATCTTCATCATAAGGATAAAAAAAGTTCCCATAAGGATGTTTGGATGCTTCACTTTTACAAGAAACTGCGCTCACGAACACAGTTACAAGCAAAGATAAATAAACTAAATATTTCATTTTCAAATAAATAATATAATTTTTAACTCATTTTTAAGAAGGCAACTTCTTTTTCGGTTAAATGTCTAAAAACTCCTCGTGGTAAATCTTTTTTTGTCAAACCGGCATATTTTACTCGATCAAGTTTTACAACTTGGTGATCCAAGGCTTCAAATAAACGTCTAACAACTCTGTTTTTACTGGAGTTAATTTCTACACCAATATCTCTTGAAGAACCATCTTTAACAAATTCAGCATTTTCGCAACTCACTTTTCCATCGTCTAAATAAATTCCAGCTTTTAATTTACCTAAATCTTCTAATGAAAATGGGTTTTTTGTCTCAACGTGATAAATTTGTGTGGCTTTGTAACGAGCGTGCGTTAATTTTTTCATCAAATCGCCATCGTTTGTAAATAACAGCAATCCAACTGTTTCTCTTTCTAATTTTCCAATTGGGAAAACTTGTTCTTTACACGCTTTTGCAACCAAAGACATAACTGTTTTTCGTCCCAAAGGATCGTCAAAGGTTACAACAAAGTCTTTTGGTTTATTCAATAAAACATAACGTTTTTTGTCAGCATTTATTGTTTCTCCGTCATATTTTACAACATCTCCAGGCTTAACTTTATAGCCCATTTCTGTGATAATAATGTCATTTACGGAAACAACTCCAGTTTGAATCATCACATCTGCTTCTCTTCTTGAAGCAATTCCAGCATTGGATAAAAACTTGTTTAAGCGCACTTCATTTTCATTGAAAGTTGGCATTGGATCGCCTTTTTTCTCTTTGTTTTTGAAGTCACTGAATTTACGTTTATCCTTGTCAGAATATTCTTTTTTCGGTCCGGTAGAATCGTCAGTTGATTTTTTGTAAACAGCTTTTTTCTTGATTCCAGCTTTTGGTGCTGAAGCGCCTGTTCTTGATTTTGGTCCTGGTTTAGAACCTGAAGCATCTTTTGTACTTCTTGTTTTTCTTGTGTTCATCTCGAGCATAATTTGCACAAAGGTACGACAAAAAAATTAGAGTGAAAAATGAAGAGTTTTAGAATTAAGAGTTGAAAATGAAGAATTAAAAATTATTGAATTACCCATTTGTTTCCCGAACTAAATTGATTTATACTTTTAAAATGATTTTTGTTAATTAGTTATAGCGCCGAAGGTGTCATATATCTATAACGACGGATGAAGTCCGTCGTAAAAACTAAAAATTAAATCGTTTTTGGCGTGTGTTTTTGTTTTAAAACCATGCCAAAAACCACTAAAATTAGTAATTCGGGAAACAAATGGGTAATTCAAAAAAATTAAATCCTTTCAAATGAAAAAATTTATTTGCCACACCTTTTTTTATTTTTCACTCTTCATTTTTAATTTTTCACTTTCTTAAATTTCCGCTAAAGCCAATCTTCTTGCTTCTTTATCAACTTCTACAAAATCTTCGTAAACTGGATTCTTGATAAAAGTTGTTGAATGCATGATTTTCCTATTTATTTCTGCAATATCCAAAAAACCAATTTTTTCTTCTAAAAATGCTTGAACAGTAATTTCATTTGCCGCATTTAATGCACAGGCTGCAGTTCCTAATTTTTCCATTGCCTCAAAAGCAGAATTTAGGTTCTGAAAGGTTTCTCTATCTGGCTTTTCAAATGTCAAATTTGGATAATCTAAAAAGCTAAACCTTGGAAAATCTGTTAAAAATCGATCAGGATAAGTTAAGGCATATTGAATTGGTAATTTCATATCTGGCAAACCCATTTGTGCTTTCATACTTCCATCTTCAAACTGTACAAGTGAATGCACAATTGACTGAGGATGAACGATAACATCGATTTGATCAGCTTTTAAATCAAACAACCATTTTGCTTCAATCACTTCCAAACCTTTATTCATCAATGAAGCGGAATCAATCGTAATTTTTGCTCCCATCACCCAATTTGGATGTTTCAAAGCTTGAGCTTTTGTGACATTTTTCAACTGATCTAAATTCCAACCACGAAATGGTCCACCAGAAGCAGTTAAATATATTTTCTCAATAGGATTTTTATATTCACCAACTAAACACTGAAAAATTGCTGAATGTTCAGAATCTACAGGATAAATTTCAACATTGTTTTCTAAAGCTAATTTTTTTATCAATTCTCCAGCCACAACTAATGTTTCTTTGTTTGCCAAAGCAATAGTTTTTTTTGCTTTTATCGCTGCAATTGTTGGCTTTAAACCTGCATAACCAACTAAAGCTGTCAATACAACGTCAATTTCAGCAGATTCAACCGATTGCGACATAGCTTCTTCACCACAAAAAACTTTTATATCTTCTTGCCAAAGTGCATCTTTGACTTCTTGATATAAATTTTCGTTTATAATTACGACTGAATTTGGTTTGAATTTTTTGGCTTGTTCAATTAATAAAGTAGCATTATTATTTGCTGTTAGCACTTGTAAATCAAAATATTCTGGATAGGCTTCAATAACTTCTAAAGCTTGAGTTCCAATTGAACCAGTTGATCCTAAAATTGCTATTCCTTTTTTTGATTTCATGGCGTAAAAATACTAATTTATGTAAAATGTTACACTTATTAATTTGAAATGTTTAACTTTGTTTTAACCAAAAAAATTCATCATGAAAAAAATATTCATTTTATCAAGCGTTGTTTTGCTTTCTATTTCTTGTAAAAAAACTTCTCAATGTGAATGTAAACAATATTTCCCAGGACAAGTTGACCCAATTGTTACAAATGTCGCAATTGAGAAAGAAACTGAAAAAAATGCCAAAGTAAAATGCAAATCTTTGGGTAGTAATTTAGGCAATGGTATTTACACAGAATGTACTTTAAAGTAATTCTAAAACCAAACTTGGAGGCCTTCCAATAATAGCTTTATTTCCCTTTATTACAATTGGTCTTTCAATTAATTTAGGAAATTTTACCATTGCTTCAATCCATTCACTTTCAGTTAAATCTTTTCCTTTAAAGTCAGATTTATAAATTTCTTCGCTTTTTCTTATTAAATCTTGCGGTTTAATTCCCAAAAGTTTAATTATTTTTTTTAATTCACTCTTTTTGGGTGTTTGCTTTAAATATTCTACCACTTCAAATTCACTGGAAGAGTTTTGCAAAATTTCTAATGATTCCCTGCTTTTTGAACATTGAGGGTTGTGAAAAATTATTATTTTTTCTGACATTTTTTCCTTTTAAAGATTTAATAATTAATTGGTAAAGATATAAACTTTGTTATTTTTTCACTAATTAAAATCTTTGCATAAAAAAAATACTTACCTTGGTAATCAATTTTAAAGCCATTTATTATTTCATTGTAATTTAAAATGAAAAGAAAAAAAATTTTGAATTACCCATTTACTTCCCGTAGTTTAACAAATAGTGGTTTTGAGGACATAAAATTTTCTAATACTTTGTTAAAACTCCCTTTTGGGTGTGCTTTTCTATTAAATTTAAAAAATAACTCATTTATATAATTTGGCATATTTTC
>CAMBRH010000127.1 GCA_945870115.1 Chitinophaga pinensis
AACACTTATGTTAAGTCTTTTGTTGATATTAATTCCATTTTATATACCTTTTTTTGATTTTTTAAACCTTAAAAGTAATTTATTTAATCATCTTCCATTTTTTATTGCGGGAATACTTTTAGGGAAAATGTTTTATTATAAAAAATTAAAATTTTTTAATTTAATTAGTTTATCGTCAGCAATTATTTTAAGCGTAGCAATTTATATTAGTGAAATTGAAATTTTTAAAATATTATTATTAGTAATAATATTTTCTCTTATTATGATTAATTTAGTAACTGTTATTTCAATATTTCGATTGAAAAATAATCCGATTTTAACTTTTTTTGAGTTTTTAGGTAACTATTCCTATGGCTTATATATTTTTAGTGGATTTGTTTTAACCTTTGGAAATATTTTATTTCCAGAATTAAATCAAATACTTAAATTTAGCATTGAATTAATATTATTATTTATTATCGCCTATATTTCATTTCATTTATTTGAAAAAAAGTTTTTGAATCTAAAGAAATATTTTCAATAAATACTATCTGATAATATACATTTTCCCAAATTCTTTCTTAAAATATTGATCAGCACCAGAATCTCTGTGTTTTATTTCTTCTCCATTCATTTCGCTTAAAACACGGTATAAATACACGCCATTTGCCAAAGGATCACCAAATTCATCCGTTCCATCCCAAGCATATTCAGTAATATTTCTTCCAATATAAATTGGACCAAGTTGATCTTCTGTTATTTCTCTTACTACTTTTCCAGAAACAGTCATGATTTGAATTAAAAATTCATCCGGAATTTCGGATCCAGTCAAGGTAAACACAAAACGTGTACTTGTACTAAAAGGATTTGGATAATTCATCAAAGCAGTAATGGAAGATTCATGGATAACTTCAAATTGAATTCTGTACTGTAATTCTCCGGATAGGTTTCCACTTCTATCAGAACCTTGAACTAAAAGTTCATAAATTCCATCTTGATCAAAAGCAGCTGGGTATATTATTTTAAATTTTTTAAATTGTGATTCTGCAGGAATCCATTGCATTACTTGAATTCCATTTCCATCAGTAAAAGGAATTCGTTTCTGCACTCCATCTGGGGAAGTTAGAAATATACCAAATAATGTTGTGTCAGAAATGTTATTCATAACTAAAAAATCATTATCATCCTTTAGCGTAATATAAATTTCACTTTTTGGATTCACAATATCGCCATTTAATATATGTCTGCCATCAAAGGTTACGTCTAAAATTGGATTTACATCATCACCCACGACATAAAATGGTATCTGAAGTAAATTATTAAAATGATATTGCTCTAATTGATCTGTTTGAACAAGACTTCCATTAATGTATGGATTTACTTCTACCCAAAGTGAATTGATTCCTGGTAAACCGAGTGTTGAAAAAGTTATTGTATCCCTCATCGTTTGATCTACTCTCAAAGAATCTTGTCTTGGATAAGCAATAAAGTTTTTTACATGATTTTCATCTTCTACATAATAGGAAACCAGAAGTGAATCCATTGGAACATCACTTATATTTTTAATATCTATGGCAAATTGGAATTCTTCTCCTTCATTTAAGGTATCAACATCTGGAATCCAAGTATAGCCATTTGAGCCATCAATCGCTGCTTCTGGCATTGGAGAAAACAAAACATGCCATCTATCGTTTTGAGCTGGTGTAAAAGTTATTTCATCTTGATAGGTAGCTTTTAATTTAATATATGGATAATTAGTAGCATTGATTAAGTTTGATAAATTTATGATAGAATCATTTGCAGTGAAAACTGTATCAAAGGAGCTTGAATATCCACCAGAAGTATTATATAATTCAACAGTCAATGTTGTTGTATCTCCTGGAGTTGAATCCAATGAATATTGTTTCCAATAAAGAGTTTTCCAATCAGAAGAAGGACCAATGAGAGGAGAAATTTCATTTCCTAAATATTGTCCTGAAGTAATAATTCTCTCGTAAGTGATTGTTTCTCCTGCTGTTGTTGCTATAACTTCTGCCGCTTCAGCAGGGAATCCCTTGTGACTAAAAAAGATAAAAGCTCTCTCAGGTGCCAACGGATTTATATTTACTCCGCCTAAACTTGAAATGGTATTGAATAATCCAGGACATTGTGCGCTCCAAACAGCATAATCAGCCCAAGCTGCATATAATAGAATATAATGTCCTGTTGGTATTAAGGTATTTATTGCAGTATTCAAATCATTTAATCCTTGATTGTTTTGTAAATAATAAAAATATTTTTCTTGTCTGCCTCTACAAGGACTAATGAAGCATGAATCATTGTAATTTAAAAGTGAATGACCTTCAAACAAATCAGTGGCTTCAGAACTATTTGTGTACCAAGAAGACAAAGTAACGGGATCAATTACAGCCATATAAATGAAATGCTCAGGTCTATTTCCATATTCTTGAGTTTGTTCATCAATTTTATAGTTAGAGGCATTTGTAGCAGTATTGTCAAACAAAATAACATCCAATGTTTTACTCACAGGCTCAAATAATCTTTTCCTTTGTGCTTTATCGTAAGTTACATTATTATAATCATTGTTTTTAAACTGGAAAATGTGATCTTGTCCCCAACCTTCTTTTCCTTCAATGTATTGAAAGGAAGATTCATTCCAAAATAAAGTAGAACTATCAATTGCTGTTCTCCAAAAATAAACTGTGCTATCTGGACCACAAGTGAAATTTGTTAGAGAGTTATTTACATCAAGCCATTCATTGAATTTCACTTCTTTAATTCCACCCAATCCCGAAAATGTTGCGTGTAATTTTTTTGGAGAATTAAATTCATCAGTTGTATCTAATTCAAATAAATAAGTTCTAAGCGGACCAATTGGATTTACTGTTGATGCTTTTAAAGTAACAGTATCATTTGGAATTACTGCAAATTCATAAGGCCAAATAGGGATAATAGCATCCATTTTTAAAAATAGTTGCTTTGTTAATTGGTTATTATTCACCTCATCATATTGCTCTGGAATATCAGATGGATTGTCTATTTTAATTTCAATATTATTAACTCCAACTGCTATATTTGCTTGTGTTGGAATTTTTAATGAAATGGAATCGATGTAATTCAAATGACTCATTTCTACAAAATAAATTGAATCTTCAGTGACATTTGGAAAATCTCTTTTGATTTCAACGTAAAAAGTATCTGTTATAGCTTTTCCTAGGTTTTTAATTACTAAATTAATTTCAATACTATCATCATCTAAACTAACCTCTTCAGGCAAAAAATAAAGAGATTGCTGCGTGATATCTATTTCTGGTTTTGCATGCCAATTTAATTTTAATAAAGGATCACCATCTAAATTAGTAGCGCCCATTGTTCCTTTTAAAAGGTATTCACCTTCAGTTAATGTTGATTCTAGTTCCTCTATCGTTTTTTGAATTTGGTGACTAATTGGCAAGCCATAGTTTTTTGGTGACATTTGATTGTATAATTCTTTACAATATTTCTCAACGCTTACATCGTATTCTGTATCCGTTGATGCAATGTATGCAATTGCTCCTTCACTAGGTGTTCTAATCAATTGTTCCCCAAAAGAAGGGTAATCGCTGTTAAAAATATCTCCTGAATGGCAACCATTACCTATTACAATCGGGTATTTACCAACATTTTCCCAATTATCAGGTGAATCAATTGATAAATCAAATCCACTTGAACTCGAATGACCAAAAAAGTTAATTAAAGAAACTCCCGAAATAAGTTTGTTTCTCATTTCAACAAGTAAACTTGGTTCTAAAGGATCACCAGATATTTTACGATAAGTCGTTACATGGCCAGCAAAATACGCATTTTCAATAATTGTTCTAAAACCTTCCATATAACCAAAAAAGGTGTTTGCTTGGTTACCTGGATTACCGCCACTGAAATGAATTATTTGTTTTTGCCAATCTTTTGTTTCATTGTTATAAACATCACTTTGATTTTGCTGTTGTTCGTAAGTTTTTAGTTTTTCTAAATAATCGATTAATTGTTCTTGAGTTTGAATTGAAACCCTACCTGTAGGAATTAGTGGAACTAAACCAGAACCTTCCAAAGCTGATGTATAACAAATATCACTTCCAGGATGACCAAACGGTGGAATTAAACTTAATGGATATAGATAGGGCGAATCCTTAATTGCAGCAGTTGTAAATCCTTTTCCTAATAAAGTTAGTGCAACAGGTTTTATTGTAGAATTATTATAAATATAATGAGAAAATCTTCTAACAGCAGCGTTGTGTTTTGGAATCCCACCACCAAACTGTAAATAAAGTTCTTCAATATTTGCCATTATTACATTGTAAGAACCACCAGCAAAAGACCTTCTATAATTTGCATAAACTTGTGATGCTGAATCTAAACTTGGGTGATAAACCATTATATCTGCTGAATCTAGATCAATGTTTATAAAATTTGTAAAAACTCCAGTTCCATTAACGGGAGAAATACTAGAAACAGTCATCATTAGACTCGCGTCTTGAAAAATGACTTCTTTGTTTTGATTATCTGTAGGTACCAATGCACTCCAATTATTTCCACCTGCGGAAATAGGAACCACAAAATAGGAATTATTTGTTCCAATCGCAAACATTAATGGATTCGTAATTCCTGTTGAAGTAAGTTCCAAATGAGCTTTCGCTTGAAATGGATTATTGACTACAGTAAATTTGTCTTTATTTACGCCATTCAAATTTGTTAATCTGGGATAAGTCAAAGACATGTAACTAAATGACTGAAAATCAGTAACTGCTCCTCTGTCATCTTTTATGAAAAAATTTGTTGAGGTTGTTCCGTTATTAATGTAGGATAATGGTATTGTTTTATTTGTAATAATTTGCTTATAACCTCCAAAAATGGTATCTGTTAATGTGTCCGTAAAGGCACCACTTCCAAGTGTCCAAACAAGATGATGATTAAAGGCAGGATTTAAAGTTGCATCTGCATCCGAATTAGAATTTGATTTACCATGAAATGTAACTTGTGGTGCTCCTGCACCGGAGTATTTATTAGGCGTATTAAAATTATATGTTGTTGTTGAACCTTTATCTAAAAGTCCACTTGCTAGTCCTTCTCCAGGAGAAAATTGAGAAAGAAAAATTCCACCTGTTATTTTCCCTTCATTGTATCTTGAGGTAGAAGCATTTTCAGTTTTGACAATACAATAGGGTGAAACAGTTGGAAAATTAACTGTTAAACCTGTTTGCGTTGTTGTTTCTAAAATAAACCTTAAATTATTTGTAGTCGTGCTTATGGAGAAAAAATAATTAATAGAATCATTAAACATACAAAATGCTGGATTGCCTATTGTATTTGGATCTTCATAAACAGCTGAGTCAAGCCATCCATTATTTTTTTCAAAATAAAACATGAAATAATCTCCATCGTCAAAGCTATTATCCCCTTGATCAACAATATAAATTGGCTGTTCTTTATCTCTTCCAAATAATTGAAAATTTGCTGAATTAATTGAATTCATGTTAATTCCAGCATCTGCAAGCGTTTGGTAATCAATTTTGTAAATCCCTTCGTTGATTAAAGTGAATTTATAATAAGTTTGATTGTAATTGATCCATTCATTTCCATATGTTTGTGAAAATAAGGAATTACTTATCAAGCTGAATAAAAGAAAAACAAAAAGTACGTTTTTTTTCATAAATTGTTCTTTAATTTTATTTTACAGTTCCTTTCGGTGCTGGTTTATTTAATTTAATTCTTAGAGATATTACATGAGAATACAAAGCTACTGAAGCATCCCCAATATCTGTGAAAGCGTAATCTAAATAAAAATTTTTAATATTTAATCAAAACCCAATGTTTGGTTGAATTGTTAAACTTTCCTTATCATCAAAATCTTTTATTTTCTGAATATTTCCAATTCCAAAACGCAATTGAACAAAGTTTTTAAATCCAAATTCAACTCCCATATATGGATCAATACTAAAAGGTTTTGATTTAATTAAAACATTTCTTTTTCCATCCAAAGTTATAGCCATATCTAATTCTCCAGCAACATAAATTCCTTTTTTTCCTAAATCATATTTTCCTTGTGAGCCTAAAATAATTCTAGGTAAAGTCAATTCTAAACCATTTTGTGGAAGAACATTTCCTGTTTTTACGAAAACTTCTTTCATTTCATCATTTAAATTGAAAATCCAAGCATTGAAAGTTGAAGTTACATCGCGAACCATTAGTCCATGTTTCCAATGTTTTCCTCTTTGATATTGTGCACCTGCATCAATTCCAAAACCCCAAGATTTTGCAAAATCGCCAATTTTTCTGTGAATAATTTTAAAATTCCCTCCAACGCTTAAACCTTCAATTTTCATCTTTCTTGCGTACGAAAATAAAAAAGCATAATCTGCTGCAGTGAAAGTTGAAATGCGATCGTAATCGATTCGTCCAGCATTATCAATCAATTGAGTTGTATTTGGAATGTCATCAACTGCAAAACGAACAAATGAAAAACCAACTGCACTTGATGAATCAATTGTTTTTGCTAAACCTAAATAATCGTATTTTGCAATTCCTGCGAAATATTCAGAATGCATTGCGTTAACTTCCAACCACTTGTTCACTTTCGTTAATCCAGCAGGATTCCAATAACCTGAACTTGCGCTTCCAGTGGATGCAACAACAGCGTTAGATAAACCTAATGCATCTGCACCAACTCCAATTTGAAGAAATTCATTTGAATATTTTGGTGCAACTTTATCTTGAGCGCTCAGTTTTAGAACTGAAATGAAACTTAAAACAATTAAAATGACCTTTTTGTCTAACATAAATTTTATTTTTTAACCAGTCAAAACTGATTATTTACTCTAATATAAACTCAAAAAAAAGAAAAAAATTGTGTTATTTGCGTTAAAATATCAATGGATTATTAATTTTGTAGCAAATACGTTGCTAAAGTAACAATTTATTTTCAAAAAAAGTTCGCAAATGAATAAAAATAGCTTTTCAATGTTCAATATACCAAATCTGTTGACAGCTTCTAACATGGTATGTGGAATTTTTTCTATTTTACTCTCTTTGAGCGGCAGAATTGATTTAGCTCCTTATCCGATATTTTTAGGTGCAATTTTTGACTTTTTAGATGGTTTTGTCGCGAGATTATTGAAACAACAAGGCGAACTTGGTAAGCAATTGGATTCTTTGGCTGACATGGTAACTTTTGGCTTGGCTCCTGGGATTATGATGATGGTTTTGATGACAATGTCAAAACAAATGAATCAGGTAACAAGAGAGTTTCATTTTGTTCCAGAATTTAGTTTTTTTGAAGATGACAAATTATTGATAATGCCATTTTTCGCTTTAATAATCCCAGTTTTTTCGATGTTTCGTTTGGCTAAATTCAATCTAGATACGAGGCAATCTGAAAGCTTTATTGGAGTGCCAACCCCAGCAAATACAATTTTTTTCTGCATGTTTCCTTTAATTTTTGTCCAAGATTGGTCAGAAATTTCAAATCAATTTCAATACAATTTTAGATGGATTTTCTGCCAACCTTTAATTTTAGCACCTATAATTGTAGTTATGTCTATTTTATTAGTTTCAGAAATTCCACTTTTTTCACTTAAATTTAAGCACTTTAAATGGAAGGGAAATGAGATTCGTTTCATATTCTTAATAACTTGTTCATTAATAATTCCACTTACCTTGTATTGGTCTTTAGGAATTATTGTAATTTTGTACCTAGTTTTATCCATATTTGATAATTTTTTAAAAAGAAAAAAACATGAAATTCAAAGCTGAAATCGATGTAATGCCATTAGACGCACTTTTAGATCCACAAGGAAAAGCAGTAACAAACAGTATGAAAAATATTGGTTTAGCTGAAATTACAGGAGTTCGTGTTGGAAGACACATTCGTTTATTTGTTGATGCAGATTCTAAAGAATTGGCTAACGAAAAAGTTGATGCTGCTTGTGTGAAGTTGCTTTCTAATCAGATTATGGAAAGTTATACATTCGACCTTCAAGAAGCTTAAAAAAAAATAAACTTCATCGTTGTCTGAGAGATTGAATCGTATTTCCCTCATTGAGGAGGGATGAAGGGAGGTGACATTATTTTTTATCATCACCCACCTCAATCTTTTTGCACTAACGTTTGGTCTTCAAAAACAGCGTTTTTTCTTCTCAATGGAGGAAGCAAAACTAATTTCCTAATGAAAATCCTTGGTAAAAGTCAAATTGGGTATGAAATTTCCGATTCATTTTTGAATGGAAAAAAGGATACTTTCAAAACTTTCAATCCAATTTTAAATTGTGAAAATTCATTTGAAATATTTGAATCATCTGATGAGGATATTGATTTGGCGGTTCAAAAAGTAAAAAAAATCTTTTCAGAATTTTCAAATTTAAACGGAAAAATAAGGGCTGGCTTTTTGCTGAAAATTGCAGAAAAATTAAATCAAAATCGTACATTTTTAAAAGAAATTTATTGTTTAGAATCTGCTTTACCAGAAAATCGAGCAGAAATTGAATTAAATAGAACTATTCATCAATTAAATGAATTTGCAGATTTAATTTCTCAAGAAAATTGGAATTTTTGTTCCGAAGAAAAAGCAGATTCTGAAAGAAAACCAAATCCAAAACCGCGTTTACAAAAATATTTACAAGCATTAGGGCCAGTTGTCGTTTTTGGTGCTAGCAATTTCCCGTTTGCATATTCAACAATTGGTGGAGATTCTGCGTCTGCACTTGCTGCTGGTTGTCCTGTGATCGTGAAAAGTCATCCGATGCACGCTGGAACTGGAGATTTAGTTGCACAATTGGTTTTAGAAGCTGCAAAAGAAACCAATATGCCTGATGGAATTTTCTCTAATTTGAATTCTAGTGGTATTGAATTAGGACAAAAATTAGTTTTACACAAAGACATAAAAGCAGCTGGTTTTACTGGTAGTTTTAATGGGGGGATGTCAATTTATCGCTTGGCTCAAAATCGAGAAGAACCAATTCCCGTTTTTGCTGAAATGGGAAGTGTAAATCCAATTTTCATTTTTGAAAGTGCTTTTACAACGAATAATTTAGTCAAAACGATTATCGATTCAATTCAGTTAAATGCAGGTCAGTTTTGTACAAATCCTGGTTTGATAATTATAGTTGAAACGCCTAAATCAGTTGCTTTTGTTGAAGAATTAAAAGAACTTCTAAAAGAGCAAAATTCTCAAGCAATGTTGCACCCACAAATCTTCAAAAACTACAGCAAAAATGCTGAAAAAATA